>CAJOJB010000009.1:0-17786 GCA_905234635.1 uncultured Eggerthellaceae bacterium
AAAGAACCCGAAGTGGGCGAAACCTTCACCGGTGAAGTCGTGGGTATTAAGGACTTTGGTGCCTTCGTTAAGCTTACTGGCTCCAAGGATGGCCTGCTGCATATTTCACGTATGGCCCAGGGCCGCGTAGCTCGTGTTGAAGACGTCCTTGGATTAGGCGACATGGTTGAAGTAGCAGTTATCGAAGTCGATCCTGCAACTGGTAAGATTTCGCTTGATCGCATCGACAAGCCCGAAGCTCCTGCAGGCGACGGCGGCGAACGTCGCGGTGGCGGCAACGAAGGTGGAAACCGCGAACACCGCAAACCGCGCAACCGCAACCGCTAATTGGGTTAATTGGGGACGGTACCCCTGTCCCACTTCCCACATGGGGACGGTACCCCCCCACTTGGGGACGGTACCCCTGTCCCATTTTTACATTTTTTAGAGCGGCTCGTTTGTGGGCCGCTTTTTGGTGCAGTTATTGAGTTTTTATCTATTCTTCTAAGTCAGGCTAAAAAGCTATGCTTCGCGCGGCGATAATATTGGTGGGTACCAAGAAAGCACTTGGCCACCGTCGGCGCGAAATTACATTGAGCTTTTTACTCTACACGGCAATCGCCGTCATTATTTGATCCGTTTGTGGCTTAATAATCGGCACAGTGTTGGTCGAAGGTATTATCAGTATTGCTGTTTCATAAAGCTTTATTTTCGCTGAAATACGAAGATACTTCAGTATTCCTCTTGCCTTGCTTGCTACTGGCATTGAGCTACTTTTGGTCTTGGGTGCCACTTGGTTTGCCTGCCATTCTATTTTGCGCAGTCATGCAGTTGAACTGCTTCGCGGAGTAAAACTTCCTACTGGCAAAGAGCGTTTCTTTGAAAAATGGGCTTTATGGAACAAACTTCCGCTCTATTACCAAACCATTGTTAATAACTGCTTAAATGACAAGCGCCGCGTATTTAGCACCGTAGTAGGAGTTGCAGGCTGCACGGCTTTGGTGGTTACCGCCATTACTTTGAATAATAATGTGCTCGATAGTTTCGACTTTCATTACCGCGATATTTACAACTTCAATACCATTAGCTTTGTTGACCAGAACGAAGAAAACTCCGACGAAAAAATTCAGTCCATAATTGAAGGCGAGGGCTTTACGGCTTCTTCGGTATATAGAAAACCGCTCGTTGTTGAACTTCCTCCAGGTGAAGAGATTAGCATCCGCTTAGTCGTTCCCAAGGATAGCAGTGAATTTGCCAAGCTTTATCATGTCCCCGAAGCTGGTAAAAGCGGCTCTGGACTATCTTCTGATGGAGCATGGGTCTGTTCTGCTGTTCAAGCTCACAATAATGCCAAGGTGGGTGACATACTGCTTGTAAAAGGTGCCGATGGAACAAACTACGAAGTTCCTATCGCAGGTTTTTATACCTATTATCTCCAGAGCGATGAAATGGTGCTGGGGCGCGATGCCTACGAGACCTTTTCTTCTGTATCGAGCAATGTAGTAATGATCTATCTTGTGCTCGCTGCTTTAATGGCCCTTGTGGTGCTCCTGAATTTGAACGTCATGTTTATTGACGAAAAGAAACGTGAACTCATCGTGCTTATGATTAATGGCTTTTCAGTCAAAGATGCTAAGAAATACATTTACAACGACACTATTGTGTTTACCATCATCGGTATTTTAATCGGACTTGTTTTGGGTATTTTCATGGGCAGTATTACGGTTGGTTCGATTGAAGTAGACTTCACTTTCTTCTATAAGGGTATCAACGTACCTGCCGTTGTTATTGGCGTCGTTTTTAGCACACTTCTTTCATTATTGATGAGCATTATTGCGCTGCGTCGTATCCCTCAATTTAAACTGACCGATATTAACAAGCCGTAAGTTTTTCTGCTGCTACAATAGTAGAAGATTGAAGGGAGCAGAGCATGATTAATGTTGCGGTATGTGGTTGCGCAGGGCGCATGGGTTCAACGGTGGTAGATGCCGTTACGGCGGCTGAAGACATGCAGGTCGTATGCGGCATCGACCCCTATGGTGAATCGGGCAAATTTCCCGTGTATCAAAGTATTGACGAGGCACTCGAAGCGGGCGGCTTTGACGTACTCGTAGACTTCACGGCGCCAGCGGTGGTGGCGGAAAACTTGCGCAAGGCGCTACCAACGGGCGTGGACTGTGTAGTAGGTACGACTGGCATGAATAATGAAACGCTCGAAGAATTGGCAGCCTTGGCTCCCGAGGGTACCTGTTTGTTTGTGGCGCCCAACTTTACGACGGGTGCGGTGCTTATGATGCAGTTCGCGAAGGCAGCGGCGCCGTATTTCCCCGAAGCAGAAGTTTTCGAATACCACCATTGCAATAAGAAGGATGCGCCTTCGGGAACGGCTATACGAACGGCCCAGATGATTGCGGAAGCGCGTGGCTTTGAAAGTGCGGCACTTGGTGCGGAAACTGAAATTGAAGGCTGTGCTGGCGCACGCGGTGCACTTGTTGAGGGCGTGCCCGTTCATTCAGCCCGGAGTATGGGTTTTGTGGCAAACCAGGAAGTTATCTTTGGGTCCATGGGTCAGACGCTTTCCATTAAGCATGAAAGCTGGGACCGCGAAAGCTATATGCCTGGCGTATTGCTGGGCATTCGCAGCGTAGGTGAGTGTAGCGGCCTTGTCGTGGGCCTCGAAAACTTCATGGAGTAACTCGGGGTCTGGGGGTACCGTCCCCAACAATGCCGTCCACCAAATTTCGCACATAGTTTCTCGCATGTTTTTGACAAGCGTGCGATAATACAAGCTGTAATGGCACATGGGCATTGTTAAATGACAGCTTAAAAGGAGCACCCCATGAATACAGCAGAACCCATTTTTGGACGTATGATTCCAGCCATGGTCACGCCTTTCGACGCCGACCTGAACTTTGACGTTGAGCGTACCCGCAATTTGGTGGACTTCCTGGTTGACGGGGGGAGTGACTCTATCCTGGTTTGTGGCACGACGGGCGAAAGCCCCACGCTTACCACGGCCGAAAAACTCTTGCTCTTCGAAACCGTTATCGACCAGGTGGCAGGGCGCGTGCCCGTTATTGCCAATGTTGGTTCGAACAACACCGCAGGTAGTATTGAACTGGGTTTAGAAGCTAAAAAGCTGGGTGCTCAGGGCATTATGGCCGTGGTTCCGTACTACAACAAGCCTCCGCAAGAAGGGCTGTACAGGCATTTCAAGGCCATTGCCGAAGAAGTTGATCTTCCTACGGTGGTGTATAACATTCCGGGGCGTTGTTCGGTTAACATGACGGCCGAAACTACGCTTCGTTTGGCCCACGACGTTGAACAAATTGTCTATGTGAAGGAAGCATCTGGCGATATTAACCAGATGGCTGAAATAGTTGAAGGCGCACCGGAAGGATTCTGGGTGCTTTCGGGCGACGACTCTATGACGTTGCCACTTATGGAAAAGGGAGGGCATGGCGTTATTAGCACGGCTGGTAACGTGATGCCTAAGAAAATGAAGGAACTGGTAGACCTCTGCGCTGCGGGGGACTGGGATGCGGCTCGCGCTGCTCACGAAGCGCTCATGCCCATTATGAAAGGGCTGTTTGTAGTAACCAATCCCATCCTCACCAAGCAGGCGCTCAACCTGATAGGCGTACCCGTTGGTGGTTTGCGCCTTCCGCTTATCGAGGCAACGCCCGAACAAACGCGCGACCTCGAAGCTGTTTTAAAGGAAGTGGGCGTCCTTTAGGTCTGCCATACAAGGTAGATTAAGGAACTACATGGAAGAATCGAATAAGCAGCCCGCGCGTGCGGGCAAAAAACGTGTGCGCCAAAAGCAGACGTACAAACACGTGCAGCGCGAAAAGCCGGCACGTCCTAAGCTTTCGAATGAAGAAGAGCGGCGTGAACAGCAAAATGCGAAGCAGCAGAAGAAGTCTGCCAATGGGTCTGCGGCAAAGAAAAATTCACAGCGTCGTGCGAGTGCTGAAGCAGCCGACAACAAAGCTGTTTTGCGTGTCATCCCCTTGGGTGGCTTGGACGCTATCGGCAAGAATATGACGGTGCTCGAATGCGCAGGCGACATGGTCTTAGACGATGCGGGCCTTATGTTTCCCGACGATGACCATCCAGGCATCGACCTTATTTTGCCCGACTATACCTATGTGCTTGAAAATGCCGAAAAGCTCCGTGGTATTGTGGTAACCCATGGGCATGAAGACCATACGGGTTCCTTGCCCTACCTTCTTAAAGACCTCGATCGCGAAGTGCCTATTTATGCAACGAAGATCACCTTGGGCCTTATTGAAGGCAAGTTGGCTGAACACAAGGTCAAGAATGCGAAGCTCATTGAAATAAAGCCGGGACAGCGTGTGAAATTTGGCAAGATAAGCTGCGACTTCTTTGCCGTGAATCACTCCATTCCTGGTGCGGTGGGTATTTTCTTTCAAACGCCTGCGGGAAACGTGCTTCATACGGGCGACTTTAAGTTGGACCAAACTCCCATCGATGGGGTAACGACCGACTTCGGTGCCTTGGCGCGTTTTTCTAAGATTGGCGTCGATTTGCTTATGAGCGACTCAACTAACGCCAACGTTGATGCGTTTACCCCTTCTGAAGCAGAAGTGGGAAAGGCGCTTGACGATATTATTGCTCACGCCAAGGGACGCGTTATTATCGCCAGTTTTGCAAGCCATATTCACCGCATGCAGCAGATATGCGACGCAGCGGTTGCCTGTGGGCGCAAGGTGGTAGTAACGGGTCGTTCGATGGTGCAAAACACCGACATTGCGCGTCGTTTGGGCTATTTGCACGTAAAGGACCGCGATATTCTGGACGCGTATGACTGCAAGGGCATGGCGCCTGACAAAATTGTGGTTATGTGCACGGGCAGCCAGGGTGAACCACTTTCGGCCCTGGCTCGCATTGCTAATGGCGAACATAAGACCATCGATCTTGACGAAGGCGACACGGTCATTATTAGCGCAACTCCTGTTCCTGGAAATGAAAAAGCCGTCATTCGCGTGGTTAACTTGCTGGAAAAAGTGGGGGCCGACGTGTTTGATAAGCGCCGGGCACGTGTGCATGTTTCTGGCCATGCCGGTGCCGAAGAGCTCAAGATTATTCTTTCAATTGTGAAGCCAAAATACTTTATGCCCGTACATGGCGAAGCGGCCCATTTACGTGCCCATGCACGCTTGGCTCAGGCCACAGGTATTCCCGAAAAGAACGTTTTTATCTTAGAAAACGGGGAAAGCCTTAACGTGACCGCACGTGGAGTGGAACCAGGCGAAAGCGTACCCAGTGGCGTGGTTTTGGTTGACGGACTTTCCGTGGGCGATACAAGTCAGGACGTTCTTGATGAGCGGAGTGCCTTGTCAGAGCAGGGTTTTGCGACTATTGCTGCAGCTATCGACTCGAAAGAGCATAAACTTATTGGGCAGGTTGCGGTCCAAATGCATGGTATTTCTGGCGAAGATGACGCATATTTAGCGGAAGAAGCCGTTGACGTGGTTACGCGCAGCATTGAAAAGCAACTCGCAGCGGGCAAAGTGGGCGAAATTGAAAAAGCATGTCGCCAATCTTTGCAGTCGGTGCTATGGGAACGCGCAAAGCAACGACCTATGGTTATTGTGAACATTCTTTCGGTATAGGGGTATAATATCTCGTTGGAAATAAACGCAGCTTAAACGCAGAAAAAGGAGTTTAGCCGTGCCTCGCAAAAAAGAGTCGAGCGCAGACAAAAAGCAAACCACCCAACGCAAAGCTCAAGCACCTTCCGAAAAGCAAGCTGCTCGTCAGCTTGGTTCTGGTGCTGCTTCGCGACCTCAGTTAATTGATGACCGCGCTCGTCGTGACATTTGGGGTGTGCTGTGTGCCGTCCTTGCTATCGTTTTCTTTATCATTGCCATCATGTCGCCCAGTGGCATTCTGACCACCTGGCTTTCAAACATTATTCATGTTGGCCTCGGTAAGGGCGCCTTTATTTTGCCCTTTGTCATGATTTTAATTTCAGCAACATTTTTTGCTAAACCGGACGGTCAAGAAGTGCCTGTTCGAGTAGCCGTGGGACTTTTGTTGTTCTTCTTTTGCGTGCTGGTCTTGTTTGCCCTGTATACGCCAGGAGTTCAGCAGCAAACCCTTGAACCACTGTTTTCTCGTGCGAACCTCGTGAACCAAGGTGGCTATATTGGTGCGGTCATTGCCTGGGTGCTTCTATTGCTTATGGGCCAGGTAATCAGCACGGTGCTGGTGGTTGGCCTTATGGTTGTTGCTCTTCTTATTATCGGTTTTTCCTTCAGGGGCTTAATAGAAAAGTTCCTGGAAAAACGCGATGAACTGTTCGACGGTTCGTGGCAGGCAGAAATGCCTCGTATCGACTTGCCTCGTCCGGTGTCTATACGGAGCCGCTTAGAAACGAAAGAAGACTTCGACGACTCCGAACTAAATACCATGGCTTTGGACGAAGAAGCTACTGGCGGTGAATCCGGAGCGATGACCCGCAAGTTGCGTGCACCTAAGAAGAAAAAAGACACTTCCGAAGCTGAAACCATTGCGCTCGAAGCTCCTAAAGTGGACAAAAGCGTTGCAACGCCTAAGCCCACTAAGGACTTTGTATTGCCCAAGATGGACCTCTTACAGGCCAGTGCGGGGGGTAAGAAGAGTCGTGAAGGCGACGACATCTTGCGAAGCACCGCCTTTGAACTTGAAGAAACCCTTTCGGACTTTGGTATCGATGCCCGTGTGGTCGACTGGGTGGCAGGACCTACCGTCACCCTGTTTAAGATTGACCTGCCTTCTGGTGTGCGCGTAAGCAAAATTACTGGTCTGACTGACGACATCGCCCGCGCCCTTGCCGCACCGGGTGTACGTATTTTTAGCCCCGTTCCAGGCACGAAATACGTGGGTATTGAAGTGCCTAATGTTAAGCGCCAAACCGTACTCTTGGGCGACATTTTGAAAGGAATCAAGGGCGGCCCTCTCCAGATGGTGGTCGGCGAAGACGTCGAAGGCAATTATGTTATTGACGACCTTTCTAAGATGCCGCACCTGCTAGTGGGTGGTACGACGGGTTCTGGTAAGTCCGTGGCTATTAACGGCATGATTATGTCTATCCTTATGCGCGCCACCCCTGCCGAAGTGCGCTTCATCATGATCGACCCCAAGCGTGTTGAATTTACGCCTTATAACGGCATTCCGCATTTATATGTTCCCGTGGTGACGGAATGCAAAGAAGCGGCGAGTGCCCTTGCGTGGGCGGTGGCTGAAATGGAAAGTCGCTTGAAGACCTTTGCCAATGTGGGTGCGCGCAATATCAGCCAATACAACAAGAAGGCCCAGGACGGCATGCTTATTGGCGACGAGCCTGCTGAACAGTTGCCCTATATTGTTATCGTTATCGACGAATTGGCCGACCTTATGATGAACGTAGGCAAGGAAGTTGAAGCTTCCATTTCGCGTTTGGCCCAGCTGGCTCGTGCGGCGGGTATCCATATGATTATTGCCACACAGCGTCCTTCCACCAATGTAGTAACAGGTCTTATTAAGGCAAACATTACCTGTCGAATTGCACTTAACGTGGCGAGCGGTATCGATAGTCGTGTTATCTTGGACCAGACAGGTGCTGAAAGCCTTATTGGTAATGGCGACATGCTCTATTCCAAACCTGAATATCCTAAGCCCGTACGTTTGCAGGGCTGTTTCACGTCGCCCGACGAAATTGCTACGGTGGTTGAACATCTGAAGTCTCAGGGCGAACCTGAATATCACAATGAAATTTTGAACACGAACATTATCACTATCGGACAAATGGGCGACGGTGGTGGTTCGGGTGGGCCCGACGATCCGCTGTTGTGGGAAGCGGCTGAAATTGTGGTCAATTCAGGCCTTGGTTCGACTTCGAACATCCAGCGCCGCTTGAGCGTAGGATATTCACGAGCAGGGCGTATAATGGACATGCTTGAAGAAAAGGGCATTGTGGGTCCGCCGAATGGCAGTAAACCACGTGAAGTTTTGGTCGATGCCCTTGAGTTAGAAAGCCTTAAGGCATTTGAAGCAAGTGATGGAAACCTAGGAGAGTAGGTTCGTATGGAAAAGATGAGTTTCGGTGAAATTCTTCGTAACACGCGTGAACGCAAGGGTCTCGACCTGAATGCGACGGCGCGTCGCTTGCGTATTAGGCCCGACATTCTGCAGGCCATTGAAAATAGCGATTTCGCTGCGATGCCTCCGCGCGGCTATGCGCGCAACATGGTTAACGGCTATGCGCGATACCTGGGGCTTAATCCTACGGAAATAACGGGCATGTATCTGGACGAATTGTATGCCTATCAGGTTGAATATGAAACAAGCCGCATGCGTCCCACGGGTATTGACATGCCTTCATCGCATAATTCCGCTCGCTTGCGTGAACGCGAAATTGTACGCAATGCGACTCGTCGCACGTTCTATGAAAGCGACGAACGTGAAGCCTTGCGTGACAGCGCTGAAGCAACGACGCGTCGTGGTGGGCGTTCTGCGCGCGGCAAGGGTGAAGATCGTCTTTACCCAGAAAGCCGCACCCATCAG
Organism: uncultured Eggerthellaceae bacterium; assembly: GCA_905234635.1. Taxonomy (GTDB): domain Bacteria; phylum Actinomycetota; class Coriobacteriia; order Coriobacteriales; family Eggerthellaceae; genus CACXMZ01. Next base: position 8,533 of record CAJOJB010000009.1, read on the forward strand.
GCACGTGGTACGGTGCTGCCGAATAATAATTACACGAATTTTTATTCCGGCCCGAGCGCCGTGGGCTTTTTGCAGGCCAACTGGCGCTATATCGTTGCTGCTTTAGTGGGGCTTATAGTTTTGTCGCTCATTATTTCGCAAATCTTTAGCTGCACACGCAAGGGAGAAAAAGAAGAAGTGGTAACCGTGCCCGTCACAGGTGTTTCTTCTTCTGAAAATGCCACCCTTGAAGCCGCTAAGGCTCCTACAAGCTTTACGTTGGAATATTCGGTTGAAGCAGACAACGTGTCTTGGATTGAAGTGTACGTAAACGACGAAATTCAGGTGGGCGAAGCGGTCGAAGGCCCTGCATCGCGTTCCTTTACTTCGTCTGATTCCATCCAGTTTATTACGGCTAATCCCACGCCAGTTAACATCAAGATTGACGGCGAGCCGGTGAAGCTTGAAACTGACGCCGACGGTATAGTTAACATGACCTGGCATTTCAGTGACATTCTTGCCAAGTGGCTGGCAGACCATCCTGGCGTGAAGGCCGCTGAATCCACTGGTGCCACTAGTTCTGGTTCTTCAGGTTCCAACACGGCAAGCACCGAAAACGCTGACGGTACCGATGCTCAGGCCGACTCGACTGATTCGGGTACTGCCGACGAAGGCGACGCAGCCAATACCGAAGAAGACACAGGCAACGAAGAAACGGTTAGCGAAGAAGCTGGCGGTGAAGCTGAAGAAGAACGCGGCCAGTAGGCCTTCTGGTAGCCCTTCAGCTTGTCTTAACAGGGAGATATTATGGCTAAAGAACAAAGCTTTGACGTGGTTTCTACGGTCGACATCCAAGAAGTTGACAATGCCTGCCAACAGGCAAAGAAAGAAGTTGTTAACCGCTACGACTTGAAGGATTCAGGGGCAAGCTTGAATTTGGACAAGCAGGCGAAAACTATAACCGTGCAGGCACCTGCAGACTTTGTGGCAGGGCAGGTTATCGACATTTTGCAATCTAAGCTTGTCAAGCGTGGGGTAGATTTGGGCGCCGTGCAATTTGGCGCTTCTGAAGCTGCTTCAGGCGGTACCGTGCGCCGCGTTGCAAAGATTATTGAAGGTATCGACCGCGATACGGCGGGTGCTATCAATAAAGATATAAAAGCTCAGAAGTTTAAGGTAAAGGTTGCTATTGAAGGCGACAAGCTTCGTGTTTCGAGCCCTTCGCGTGATGCCTTGCAGGAAGTTATTAGTTTCTTGAAAGGTCAAGACTACGGGCAACCTCTCCAGTACGTGAACTACCGTTAAGGTTTTGGCGTGCAAGACAGACTATCTGTTATAGCCCAAGAAGAACGCAGCTCTGCCAGCACAGGTAGGGCTGCTGTTGTTTCGCCTTTAAAGGTGTTTATGTTGACAATGGGTTGCGCCAAAAACGAGGTCGACTCAGGTCATATGGCTGAAAACTTGCTTGCAGCTGGTGCTAGCATAATTGACGATGCTGCTAAGGCAGACTGCATTATTGTTAACACCTGTTCTTTTATTCAGGCTGCTACCGAAGAAAGCATAGAAGCAATTTTTGACCTCTATGGTCTTCCGCGTGTTGCGGCAGGGGAGGCAAAGCTTATTGTTGCAGGGTGCATGCCTTCGCGTTATGGCGACGATCTTGCCGATTCGCTCCCAGAAGTGCAATGCTTCGTGCCCTGTTCTGCCGAAGATGACATTGTGGCGGTCGTTGGTCGCCTTTTCCCAGGTAGGCTTGGTGGCGCACAACTTGCCATTGCCTTAAGCGAACCAAGTGTATACGTGAAGATTTCCGACGGATGCGATCGTTTTTGCAGCTTTTGTACCATACCTTTTATTCGGGGTCGTTATCACAGTTACACCTACGACGACATTTATCGTGAAGTTGAAGCAAACATTGCTGCAGGGGCGAAAGAAATCGTTCTCATTGCTCAAGATACGGGCCGTTGGGGACATGACTTCAGTGAACCTTCCAATCTCGCTTCGCTTCTCGATCGCCTTGCGACGGCTTTTCCTGAAACGTGGTTGAGGGTGATGTATATTCAGCCCGAAGGAGTTACCGACGGGCTTTTGGATGTTATTGCATCGCATGACAATATTGCGTCTTATCTTGATATTCCACTTCAACATGCCAACCCAGGAATTATTGCAGCCATGAACCGCAATGGTTCGGGCGGTGCCTTCCTGGCGCTGCTTAACAAGATTCGTGAACGCATTCCTGGTGTCGTACTTCGCACGACCTTAATTGCGGGCTTCCCCGGTGAAGGCGACGAAGAATTTGAAGAGCTTTGCCAATTTGTTGAGGATGCCGAATTCGACTACGTGGGTGTGTTTGCCTATTCGCAAGAAGAGGGAACACGCGCTGCCAAATTGATTGGGCAAGTAGATGAAGACGAAAAGGCAAGCCGTGCTCAGACTTTGCGTGACATTGCCGATGCACTTTCTTCTGCGCGGGTCGCCGAACGTATTGGACAAGAATTTGATGTCTTAGTGCTTGGGCGCGAAGAGGACGGTCAGCTGTATGGTCGAGCCATGTGTCAGGCTCCCGATGTTGATGGCGTAGTATTTTTGACCTCTGGAGACATTGGAAGTGTCGTGCGGGTAAGGATAGCTGATACACTACTCTATGACATGGAGGCAGAATAGTAGTGGCAACATCTTACGAACAGGAATTGTGGACACCGGCGAATAAGGTTACCTTAGCGCGTATTCTGCTTATTCCCTTGTTCGTATTGGTTTTGGTTGCCCCTTGGCCTGCAGCGTTTCCCGCTAGTTTGCAGCTCGACATGGCTAAGCCCTGGATTGCTGCTGCGGTCTTTATCATTCTTTCAATGACCGACATGCTCGATGGTTATTTGGCTCGCAGCAGGGGGGAAGTAACCGACTTCGGCAAGTTCATGGATCCTTTGGCCGACAAGCTTCTTGTGACGGCTGCTTTGCTGGGTCTTATTGAACTGGGCGTTATCCCGTCGTGGGTGGCACTCATTATTATTTCGCGTGAATTCATTGTGTCTGGTGTACGCATGGTTGCTGCCAGCAAGGGCGAAGTGATTGCGGCCAGCTGGTACGGCAAGGTTAAGACCGTTTTCCAGATGATAGCCATTGTCCTTTTTATCATTAAGGACAGTGACGTTATTTATGTCAGTAGCTCCTTACGTGCAGACTGGCTCTACATTTTTAGTTGGTTCATTATGGTTATCGCGCTCGCCATGACCATTATTTCCATGATTGACTATCTGTACAAGGCGCGCCACCTTATCGGCTTTAGGAAGAAGGGGAGCCAAGGTGTCGAAATAGATGCACTGCCGCTTTCGGAGCAGATGTCGCTTTGCGATCTTGCTGAAGAAGTCATAGGGCTCGCACGTGAAAAGGGAGTGACGCTTGCTACGGCTGAAAGCTGTACAGGTGGTCTGATAGCTTCCGAACTGACGTCGATTGCTGGTTCTTCAGACGTGTATTTAGGGAGCGTCGTCAGCTATGCAAACAAAGTGAAGGAAGGCTTGCTGGGCGTTTCGGGTGAATCGCTTGCGACCGTGGGCGCGGTGAGCGAAGCCGTTGCTTGTCAGATGGCCCAGGGGGCGCGTGAAAGCACGGGTGCCGACTACGCGGTTTCAGTTACGGGTATTGCGGGTCCTGGTGGGGGAACGCCAGAAAAGCCCGTTGGCACCGTTTGGATTGGCCTTGCTGGTCCCGAAGGGGTGCAAGCGCAACACTTTGTTTTTGATGGCGACCGGTCCGAGGTGCGCGCACAAACTGTGGAGGAATCGTTGAAAGCGCTCGGTGTAGCCTTCGGCGCGAATTCGGCATCCTGACCTGCCCTGAGATATTTTTGAGACTATTTTGAGTAGTTCTTGCTGATATTTCTGCGGTGAATTTCGAGACATTCTTGAGACCTTTTTGATGTGTGTCTTGAGACCTTTTGTGCGTAGGATTACTTTATTCACATTTTTCCTTGACGAACAAACAAATGTTCGTATAATAGAATGTGTCATCATCCGGTTAGAGGAAATAGGAGCAGAAAAATGGCTGAAAACCTGGATAAAGACAAGATGCTAAAACTGACGACGGACGAAATCGAAAAGAAGTTCGGTTCGGGTGCCATTATGAAATATGGCGACGCGGAACATAAACTTGAAATCGAAGTAATTCCGACCGGTGTCTTGCCACTCGACGCAGCACTTGGTATTGGCGGGGTGCCCCGCGGGCGCATCGTTGAAATATATGGTCCTGAATCGGGGGGTAAAACAACGCTTGCACTTCACATTTTGGCGGAAGCACAGGCCCTGGGCGGCACGGTGGCGTTTATCGACGCAGAACATGCGCTCGATCCTGTCTATGCGGCGCGTCTGGGTGTCGACATCGACAATGTGCTTATCAGCCAGCCCGACACCGGCGAACAGGCACTTGAAATCTGCGACATGTTGGTGCGCAGTGGTGCCGTCGACTGCGTGGTTATCGACTCGGTTGCCGCCTTGGTTCCGCGCGCTGAAATCGAAGGTGAAATTGGTGACACGACCGTAGGTCTTCAGGCACGACTTATGAGCCAGGCTTTGCGCAAGCTGGCGGGTTCGCTTTCCAAGTCAAACACAACCTGCATCTTTATCAATCAGCTTCGTGAAAAGATTGGCGTCATGTTTGGCAACCCCGAAACAACCACGGGTGGTCGTGCGCTTAAGTTCTTTAGCTCGGTGCGCATAGAAGTGCGCAAGTGCGACTACGTGAAGCTCAATGGCGAAACCATTGGCAATCGCGTGCGCGCTAAGGTAGTCAAGAATAAGGTTGCCCCTCCATTCCGTCAGGCCGAATTCGATCTTATCTATGGCGAAGGGGTCACCAAAGAAGGTTGTATTCTCGACATGGCTGCCGAATGCGGCATCGTTAAAAAGAGTGGTGCCTGGTACACCTACGGCGAAGAACGTCTTGGCCAAGGTCGCGAAGCCGCCAAAGACTTCTTGCGCAATGCCCCTGAACTTCGCGACGAAATTGAACGTAAAGTGCGCGAAGAATACAACATGGCCGTGGTGGAACCTGTTCCTGCAAGCGAACAAGAGCTTACTCCTGTCCCTAAGCCTTCAAAGTAGTACTGCATCATGCCCATGAATTTTGGTACAAGTTGTGAGCCCTCGGAAGAGGGCTTACGCTTGAAAAAGAAACATCAGCGCCAAAAGGAACGCAAGCCTTTGCCCGAACGTGTGGATGCATTCGATCGCGTTGTTCAGCTTTGTGGTATACGCGACCGTTCGAGCAAGGAATTGTTCGACCGTCTTACCGCCGACGGTTATGCGCAAGCAAGTATCGAAGAAGCCCTTCAGCGTGCTGTCGACTGTGGCCTTGTGGACGATATGCGCTTTCTTGATTCATTTGTACGCGGTAAGGTGAGTGCGGGAAAAGGCCTTTATGGGCTTATGAAAGACCTTGAAAAGCATGGTTTAAACCCATCGGGGCTTGAAGATTGGCCCGATTCTTATGGACTTGACGACCAGTCGCAGATAAACCGTGCACTTGAATACCTTATTGCCCATCCTCCGAAGGCCAAGGACGCCTATGCGGCAGCCTATAGGAAGCTTATTTCGCGTGGATATTCCGTTTCTTTAGCGAGTAAGGCCTGTCGTTTATGGGCAGACAACCAAACAGGGGAAGCTTAATTACTAGAATAATTGTATGTTTTAGCAACATTCTTGCAGATAAAGCTCAATATTTAGGTATTATGTATGCAGTATGAGAACACGTGCCTGAAAAGGCATTTTATATATTTGTGAAAACTGCATATAAATTGCCTTATTCTACGTCTTTTCTCATGCTAGGTTCATACCTGGCATTTTTTATTGGATACGAACTTTAAACGAAGAAAGGAGGAACCATGACAGATGTATTAATGCTGGTCATTGGTGCCGTAGTGGGTTTTGCTCTTGGCTTTATACTTGCTCGTACTCTTGCTTCCTCCGCCCAAAAACGCGACGAAAAAGAAGCTCAATCTATTCTCGATTCTGCTCGTTCGGCTGCTGAAACAATCAAAAAAGAAGCTGAAATTGAAGCAAAAGATGAAGCGTTTAAAATTCGTCAGTCGGCGGAAACTGAAAAGAATGAACGGCTTAAAGAAGCACGCGCAGCGGAAGATAGGCTTAATCAGCGCGAAAAATCGCTCGACCATCGTAGTGATTCCCTCGATTCTCGTGAACATCAGATTTCAAGCCTTCAAGGGCAAGTTGAAAAACGCGAGCGCGACCTGAAGGAAAGCGAGCGCAAGTTAAAGGATCGCCATGCCGCCCTTGACGAAGAATATGAAGCGGTAAATCGTCAGCTCGAAAAGGTTGCGGGCCTTACCACTGAAGAAGCAAAGGCAGAACTCTTAGCGAATCTCAAGGACCAAGTTGCTGTTGAATCTGCAAGCATAATTCGTGAAAGCGAAGCGCGTGCCAAGGCTGAAGCCGACAAGAAGTCCCGTGAAATTCTTTCGCTTGCCATTCAGCGTGTTGCGGCAGACCATTCGGCAGAAGTAACGGTTTCAACCATTGCTATTCCTTCAGACGACTTAAAGGGCCGCATTATCGGTCGCGAAGGTCGTAATATCCGCAGCTTTGAACAGCTTACGGGTACCAACCTTATCATCGACGACACGCCTGAATGTGTCACCATTAGCTGCTTCGATCCGGTGCGTCGTGAAATCGGTCGCGTTACCATGGAAAACCTGGTAGCCGACGGCCGTATTCATCCGGCCCGCATCGAAGAAATGTTTAAGAAGGCTGAAAAGCTTGTGAATCAAAAGGTGAAGGAAGCAGGGGAGAAGGCCACGTTTGAATCGGGCGTTCACGACCTGCACCCCGATCTTGAACACACGCTCGGCCGACTTTTGTTCCGCACGAGCTATGGTCAAAATGTTTTGAACCATTCGCTCGAAGTTGCCTACCTGGCAGGCGTCATGGCGTCTGAACTTGGCTTGGATCCTATTCCTGCCAAGCGTGCCGGGCTTTTGCATGACATTGGTAAGGCAATTGACCACGAAGTCGATGGCAGCCATGCGGTAATCGGCGCCGACTTGGCTCGTCGCTTGGGCGAAAAGCCCGAAATTGTGCACGCCATCGAAGCGCATCATAATGACGTGGAGCCTGACAGTGTGCTTGATGTTTTGGTTCAAGCTGCCGATGCAGTTTCGGCTGCGCGTCCAGGCGCCCGCAAGGAAACGCTCGACGCTTACGTAAAGCGTCTTGAAAAGCTTGAAGAAATTGCCAATTCCCATAAGGGCGTTGAACGCACCTATGCCATCCAGGCAGGTCGCGAAGTGCGTGTTATGGTTAAGCCCGACGAAGTCGACGAAGCCGAAACCGTTGTTATGGCGCACGACATTGCGGCGCAAATCGAAAACGAACTTACCTATCCTGGGCAAGTGAAAGTTGTAGTCATACGCGAAAGTCGTGCTGAAGGTATTGCGAAGTAGGCGTCCATGCCAGCGCAAGACCTTACAGACTTTATTGAGCAAGTTACTGGCGAAAGCCATCTCCGGGTTGAAGACGACCTCGGGGATGGCTTTGTCGTCTTAAAGGTTTCCGAAGCAGAACGCAGGCAGGCACGTCATGACGTGCGCAGCACCGAAGATATTGTCATCGAAATGCTTCGTAATGCGCGCGACGCCCATGCCCGGCATATCTTTCTTGCTGTTTCCAAGGAAGGGCAATCTCGTCGTCTGACCATGCTTGACGACGGTGACGGCATTCCAGGACATTTGGTTAAGCGTATCTTCGACGCCCGTGTTACTAGCAAGCTCGATAGTGTCCACATCGACACGTGGGGTGTGCACGGACGCGGTATGGCTTTGTATGCGGTGCGTCTTAATTCCAAAAAGGCGAACGTGGTTGCAACTAAGCTTGGCGGGGGATCTTCATTTGTTATTGAAACCGATACCAGCAAACTGCCTGAAAAGGTCGACCAAAGCTCTATGCCGTTATTTATTGTTAATGAATCTGGTACGGTAGTCGTGCGGGGTACCAGAAACATCAATCGTATTGTTGCGGAATTTGCCTACGTTGATAAAGACAATTGCTCGGTATACCTAGGAAGTCCCGTTGAAATTGCTGCAACTTTATGGGAATTTGGCTGCACCTTGCTGCCAAATAGTACTCGCGCATTTTGTACCAATGCAGATGAAATTGAAGTATGTAAACGCTTGGCGCTTGCCTCAGACCCTGAAGAATTCAGCACCCTGGCCGCGTCAATCGGGCTCGATTTATCTGAGCGCAGCGCGCGGCGCATTATGGACGGTGAAATTGCCCCGTTGGCTCCCTTTGTCGACGCTCTCAATGTTCAAAACACCACATCAGTGGCCAAAAAACCTAAGAAGCGGGGGGCGAAAGAAATTGCGGGCCTTGCCGATGCACGTGGTCTTAAAATATCCCATGTAGAAAAAGAACAGCTTGTCCAAGCGGTCCTCGATGCCTTTGAACCCCTCGCGGAAAGCTTTTATCTTAATCCCCATGTTGATGTATCGGTGACGGTGCGCAAAGACGCCATCCATCTTACTATTCCAATTGACAAACAGAGCTAGTATTTCTGTCGTGTCTTCTTCTTTAAAACTTTTTGGACAATAATTTGCCTGATGAGCGCTTTATCGCTACAATTTATATTCACCAGCTTATAAGCAGGTGTATATGAAGCATGTAGAGTACTACTATTGCAGTTAAATTGGACAAAGGACGCGCATTGACCACAACACAAGATACTCTTTCTGAAGTCGGCCTTCTCAAGGTTTCTTCTAAATCATCCCCCGCATCAGTCGCCGGCGCTATTGCCGGCATGGTTAAGGACGGCGTTCCAGTAGAAATTCAGTCCGTTGGTGCTGGTGCGGTGAATCAGGCTGTTAAAGCCATTGCTATTTCGCGTGGTTTTCTTTCACCTATTGGTATCGAAGTCGCCTGTGTGCCAAATTTTGCCGACATTGTTATCGACGGCGAATATCGCACGGCCATTCGTTTTCGTATCGTGCCACATTATTCAACGGGTGTTCCTCAGCCCGACGATTCTGCTACTTTCTAGGGCTTCATGCTTTCTGGAGCAAGTTTTAGCATTACCACTTTTGGTTGCCAAATGAATAAACACGACTCGGAGCGTGTATCTGGCATGCTGCAAGAACTGGGTATGCACCAGGTCGATACCATTCCCGAAGCCGACGTCGTGGTTTTTATGACCTGTTGCGTACGTGAAAAAGCCGACGAACGCCTCATGGGACGCCGGACGCCTGCGCGCCCATCTGATCGCCGAGCGCG
>CAJOJB010000009.1:17796-35965 GCA_905234635.1 uncultured Eggerthellaceae bacterium
GCCAGCGTGACGGCAAGGGCTTGCTTGAATCGCTCCCTCATGTTGACCTGGTATTTGGAACCCATAATTTAGACGAGCTGCCACATTTTTTGCAAGAAGTTGTTGAAGATCAGACTCGTCAGGCGAGCATCATCGAAGGGCGAACCGAATTCCACGACCTATTACCTGAATCGCGTGAACAGGCGTGGGCTGCATGGCTGCCTATTACGGTGGGCTGCAACAATTTCTGCACGTATTGCGTTGTCCCTTCGGTGCGCGGACGTGAAATAAGCCGACCGTTTGAAGAAATAGAAGTGCAGGCCAGTCGCTATGTAGCAGACGGTGTGAAGGAAATAACCCTGCTTGGCCAGAATGTTAATTCGTATGGGCGTGACCTGTACGGCAAGCCGCGTTTTGATGATGTTCTCGATGTGGTTTCGGCGAGTGGGGTGGAGCGCATTCGTTTTGCGACGAGCCATCCGAAGGACTTGAGCGATTCAGTCATTGCGCGTTTTGCTTCGTTGGATAACCTGATGCCCGCCCTCCATTTGCCGGTACAGTCAGGGTCCGACCGTATTCTTGAAGTCATGAATAGGCGATACACGGCCAAGCACTATCTTTCGCTCATTGAAAAACTCCGTCAGGCGCGGCCTGACATTGCGCTTTCGACCGACATTATCGTAGGCTTTCCGGGCGAAACTGAAGAAGATTTTCAGCGTACCTGCGACATAGTCCGTGAAGTTGGCTATACCCAGGTGTTTACTTTTATCTATAGCAAACGTGCGGGAACTCCTGCTGCAGAAATGGTCGACGATACGCCACGGGAAGTTATTCAGAATCGTTTCGACCGCTTGCGCGCTATCGTTGAAGAAGGAGCGCTTTCTGCAAATAAAAGCTATGAGGGAACCCTTGCCAAGGTGCTCTTTGAAGGTGGGGCGAAAAAGGGGAGTGGGGTAGCCATGGGCAAGTCCGAACATGGGCTTACGGTTCATGTTCAAATGGATAACGACGAAGCGGTCCAGGCTCTTGCCGGCAAAATCATCCCCGTCCATATCGATGAATCTAAAACCTGGTACTTACGGGGAAGTTTAATTTCATAGTGCCCGTCAATCTTACACACCCCCTTATTTGCGTGGTAGGCCCCACGGCCAGCGGGAAAACAGCCCTTGCCCAAGCCATGGCTGAAAAAATCCCTGCTGCGGTTCTAAGCGCCGATTCTATGCAGGTGTATAAGGGTATGGATATAGGCACTGGCAAGATTCCTGAAGCACAACGAAGCGTTGCATACTATGGACTTGATATCGTTGAACCTGGCGAGGCGTTTTCGGCATCGCTCTTTCAAGCGTATGCACGTCCCATTGTCGAAGCACGTGACAGGAAAGGGGAGCAGACGGTTCTGTGTGGAGGCACGGGTTTTTACGTTCGTGCCGTTATTGACGATTTTGTTTTTCCAGCGGGTGAACAAATAGATAATCCGATACGGGATTTTTATACGACCATGCTCCAAGGTGAAGGTGCCCAGGCGGTATGGAACGTGCTTAATAACTTGGATCCCGAATCTGCCCGCATCATTCCCGTGGGCGATTCAAAGCGTGTTATCCGGGCCCTCGAAATACATGATGAAGGCTTCAGTTATGCCGAACAAAAGGAACAATTTGCATCAATTGGCGCCTATTATTCTTCCATCCAAATTGGCTTACAGGTTGAACCAGACGTTTTGGCAGATCGCATTAACAGGCGTGTTGATGTCATGATGGACGCTGGGTTGTTGGATGAAGTTGAGGCTTTGCTTTCCCAAGGCTTTCGGTCTGCTATTACGTCTGCACAAGCCATTGGCTATAAAGAATTTGTTTCGTATTTGGACGGGCAGACTACACTGACTGAAGCCGTTGATGCCGTGAAACTTGCCACGCGACGCTACGCCAAGCGCCAGCGTACCTGGTTTAGGAAGGACAAGCGCATTCATTGGCTTGATGCGACCGATGTTAATCTGGAACAACTATGCCAGGCTTCATTTGAAATTATTGACAGGATGTCCGTATGAGCACCAGGTTCCCCCTTCGAAGCACCGCCCCTGTGCCTGAACGCGGCATTTTGGTAGGCATTGTCAGGCAAGATTCGTCACTTTCGGCTGAAGAAACTTTGGCGGAATTGGAACGCTTGGCTTCTACTGCTGGTGTTGAAGTGGTGGCACAAACGAGCCAAAAGCTTGAAGCACCGAACCCGAAAACATTTGTCGGGAGCGGTAAGGCTGCAGAAATTGCCGAGCTATGCAGGGGCTTTTCTGCCGATGTGGTTATCTTTGACGACGAACTGACTCCTTCCCAGCAATCGAATCTTGAAAAGCTCGTGGGCAAGAATGTTAAGGTCATTGATCGCACCGCACTTATTTTAGATATCTTTGCCTTGCATGCCACGACCAGGGAAGGCCGCCTGCAGGTTCGCCTTGCGCAGAATCAGTATTTGTTACCACGTTTGCGTGGCATGTGGGCCCACTTAGCAAGCAATCGCATGGGTGGTGGCGTTGGCTCACGCTTTGGCGAAGGTGAAAGTCAGCTTGAAGTTGACCGCCGTATGGTGCGTAATCGTATAACGTCTATTAAGCGCGAACTGGGTGAACTTGAAAAGAATAGGGAAGTGCAGCGTGCTTCGCGCAAGCAAAGTGGCGTGCTGCGCGTGTCGCTCGCGGGTTATACCAATGCGGGGAAGTCCAGCTTGCTCAATGCTTTATGCGGTGCCGAAGTGCTTGAAATGGACCAGCTCTTTGCCACCCTGGACTCTACCACGCGAAAACTCGTGCTTCCTGAAGGGCGTGAAATCACCCTCACCGACACCGTTGGCTTTATTCAGAAGCTTCCAACTATGCTGGTTGAATCGTTTAAGAGCACCCTCGATGAAATACGTGAAGCTGACATTATTATTCAAGTGGTTGACGCAAGCTATGAAAACTACGAGCGCCAGATTGACGCGGTCAATGAAATACTTGAACAAATCGGAGCTCAGTCTATTTCAAGGCAGCTCTGTTTTAACAAGATAGACTTACTCGACGACGAAGCGCTTGCGGCTCTTAAGCTGCGCAACCCGCAGGCACTCTTTGTTTCTGCCCGTACTGGCGCAGGTCTTGAAAATCTTACCGGGCGGATTGCTCAACTCGCGGCAGCACAAGACGAAGTAATGAACCTGCTCATTCCGTATACCGACGGCAAAGAGGTTTCATTTATCCACGAACGTTGCCATATTATCGAAGAAAGCCATACTGAAAACGGCACACGCCTTGTAGTACGCGTGCCGCAAGCGTTTGTCGAACGGTTTAAGCGCTTTGAAGTGGCCGGCGCTTAAGCGATGAGTCTGAATTAATCTGCTCCGAAAGAATGTGATTGAACCAAGCTGTTTTTAAACAACGCGCCTGAACTGAGCAACCACTTTGCCGACGATGGCACAATCGGTGACGATAATGGGCTCCATCGACGAATTTTCAGGCTGCAGGCGAATATGGTCTGCTTCCTTATAAAAACGCTTCACGGTTGCGCCGTCTTCAATTAAGGCAACTACTATGTCGCCATTATTGGCCGTTTGCTGTTCGCGGACTACCACGTAGTCCCCGTCGTTTATGCCGGCTTCGATCATAGAGTCGCCATGCACGGAAAGCAAAAACGAAGCAGAATCGCCCACAATTTCGGTGGGAAGCGATATGCGGTTAGTGATATTTTCTTCTGCCAAGATGGGTGCGCCTGCGGCAACGTCGCCAACCAAGGGTAGTTCAATAATGTTGTAGTCTGCCGCACCGATTATGCCGGCATTCCTGGAATGGGGGCTGTTAACAAGGGTAATTGAGCGCGATGTTTGAGCGTCTTTCTTGATAAAGCCTTTGTCTTCAAGTGCTTTGAGGTGCACGTGGACCGTTGAAGGGGATGAAAGGCCAAGCATGGCGCACACGTCGCGCACGGAAGGGCCATAGCCTTTTTCGGCAATATATTCTTCAATACAGTCCAGCACTGCTTGCTGTTTTTTAGTGATTCCTTTGCCCATAAGTTCCGCCCTTTCTTCACCGAACAAATGTTTGAAAAAACTATTGACAAGAACCAATGTTCGTTTTATAGTATACACGAACATGAGTTCTATGCAAGAGCAAAGGAGGAGAAAATGAAAGATTTTTCTACACATGCATATGTCGCAGGCACAAGCGCATTGCAACCCAATTGCTCTCGGTACAGCAATGAAAACGAGCGCATCATTTCATTCCCGTCGCACAAGGTAGAAGAAGAGTTCTTCGAAATTGATTTCACCAAACTCTACACAGCTCAACATCTTTCCTGGTTCGAAAAGGCTAAGGCTCGCATTTCCAGCGCGCTTCAAAAAAGCAATGCTTTTTACGATTTCCGCACGGGCGATCTAGCGGGGAAGCCCCTCGGCAATTTTTCACACCGTTATTATGTGGTAGCAGGTGTAGTTTATTCTTTAATTGCGGTTTGCTTTTTGTATTTTGGCGTGTAAATCCAATTCGTTTTTGGCTGCGTTGGCACCCTGTCCTACAAGTTCTGGGGCAGGGTGCGTAAATTAGGACTAGATACACCATATTTTGTGTGGTAATCTATCCTAAATGCACTAGAAACGGAGGATAATCATGCGCTGTCCATCATGCGGTCAAACCGAATCAAAAGTTGTTGACTCTCGTCCGTCTGAAGACGGGTCGACCATCCGTCGTCGTCGTGAATGCCTTGACTGTGGCCGTCGTTTTACAACTTACGAGCGTCTGGGTGAAAACCCACTCATCGTTTTGAAGTCCGATGGTACGTCTGAAGTTTACGATCGTGAAAAGATTATCCGTGGGGTATACATCGCTTGCGCTAAGCGCCATATTTCTCCCGAACAGATTAACGAACTGGTCGACAATATGGAAAGCGAACTTCGCAATGCGAACTATTCCGAAATTAAGTCAAAAGACCTTGGCGACATGGTCTTGAAGCGCCTTAAGGACCTTGACGATGTTGCTTACATTCGTTTTGCCAGCGTGTATAAGGACTTTAAGACCGTTGACGAATTCGCTAATGCCTTGAAAGGGCTCTAAACATATGTTCGATTTTTTGGAACTTCCGGTAAAGAAGCTTAATAGTGAAGCTGTTATACCCGAAAGTGCCTATGAAGGCGACGCTGGCATAGACCTGCGTTCTCTGGTTGATATAACACTGCAGCCATTTGAACGGGCTTTGGTGCCTACGGGTCTTGCGGTGGCTATTCCTGAAGGCTTTGCAGGTTTTGTATTACCCAGGAGTGGCACAGCTCTAAAACAGGGCTTGTCCTTAGTCAATGCACCCGGGCTTATAGATAGTGGTTATCGCGGCGAATTGGGCTGCATATGTATTAACCTCGATGCGCAAAATCCCATTGAAATTAAAACTGGCGACCGTATTGCGCAACTGGTTATTATGAAAGTCGAACAAGTTAAACTCTTAGAAGTTGACGAACTCTCCGAAACATCGCGTGGTGCTGGAGGCTTTGGTAGCAGCGGTGTTTCGTAGAGTCGCCACCAATTGAATAAATCCTGATAATATATGTTATGTTAACTAAAATATGAAGTTACACAAGGCACTACGCACCCATTAAAGGTCCAGGTCAGAGTTTAATACTGTAGTTAGCTATCTCGAGAGTGTCTTGGATACCGTCTTGGTAACGTACAATAAGTTGGAAATTATTATCGATATCTTCAACATGCGCTGGCACTGAGCGCGAATCGTCGTATTCGATAATAATGGATTGGTTTATCAGCATTGATCGGTGTCGGTATGCATCCCGTGCTTCTTCAATGCCCCATTCTCGTAAGGTAGCAAATTCTTGTATTAAAGACGCTGCAAGTTTGTTTCTGAGGCCTTGTTCAATGTTATTGGCAAGATATCCGCCATTTTGGGCATTTTTGTCCAATTCCCTGGATTCGTATACATTTATGCCAATGCCGGCAATATAAGCCGCCACCTTGCCACTATATGCCTCTATTTGGCTTTCGCAGAGGATGCCACAAACCTTTTTCCCTTCGCAGTAGACGTCGTTGGGCCATTTAATTTTTGCCTCTTTGTTGGTGTTTTGTTCGATTGAGCGACATACCGCTAACGCAGCAAGTGCTGTTAGGCTTTGGGTATATTGAACATGCCGGTCAGACAAATCGCCTTGAACAAACCATGCTTCTGCATCGGGCTCATCTATCTTGATACTCAAATAGACGCCGCAGCCTTTGGGCGAAAAAAATACCTTGCCACGTCTTCCCTTACCAGCAGTTTGTTCATCGGCAATGACGACGTGATATGAATAGCCGTCTTTTGAACTTAGTTGCTTTACATAATCGTTAGTACTTGTTGCGCTGTCGAGGATTTCAATGCGAAGGCATGAATTTAATTCTTCCGGTAAGAGAGCGCGTATTCCCTCTTGTGTCATCGTGTCTGTCATAGCCGCTCTTAGATGACTTTTCTTGCGGATTCTTCAAGCAGGTCAAGCAATTCTCGCACTTCGGCGGAACTGTTCGCTTTTGCAAAGATATAGAGCTTCATCTTGGGTTCAGTGCCACTTGGCCTCAATATGATCTTAGTACCTTCCGCAATGCGCAGCTCGACTACATTGGCACAAGGCAGGCTGCCTATGCCCTTTTGGTAGTCGACCACTTCGGCAATGGGCATGCCAGCAAGTTCGGTTGGCGGGTTTTCGCGCAGGGATGACATTATCGACGCCATGGTTTGGGCACCTTCTGCCCCGGGGAATGCAATGTTGACTGTTCGGTTTGCATAATAGCCATAATGTTCGTAGAGTTCGTTAAGCGCTTCGATTAAATCCTTGCCTTGGCTTTTGTAGTAGCGCGCCATCTGACACACAATGAGGCCCGCATTAATAGCGTCTTTGTCGCGTACATGGGTACCCGTGAGGTAGCCATAGCTTTCTTCAAAACCAAGAATGAAACGTTCTTCTTCCCCATTACGCTCGAGTTCTGAAATGATGTCGCCTATGTATTTGAAGCCAGTAAGCGTACGACGAATTTCAATTCCATAATGGGCAGCAATGGCGTCAATCATGGCGGTTGAAACAATGGTTGAAATGGCCAGGGCATTGTTTGGCATGCTGCCTTGTTGGGCGTGCATCTTGCAGAGATAATCGAGGAGTAAAATGCCAACTTCGTTACCCGTTGGCAGCACATAGTCATCTTCATGGGCGACAGCAATTCCAAGACGGTCTGCATCGGGGTCGGTGGCTAAAAGGAGGTCTGCTCCCCTTTCCTCACAAACCTGCAGGCCCAGTTCGAGTGCCGAGCGTTCTTCGGGGTTGGGATATTCGCAGCTGGGGAAATTCCCGTCGGGTTGCACTTGTTTTTCGACTAAGCTGAGTTCGTCAACGTGAGCAAATTCAAAAATCCTTTGCATACATTCAAGACCCGACCCACATAAGGGCGTGTATACCAAAGAAAGTGCTTCGTTTACCGTATCAGGGGGTTCGATACCGCATTGACATACAGCATCAACGAAACGATCCAGGGTTTCATCCCCTACCCACTTTATAAGACCGCGTTCTTGCGCTTCTTCATAATTTATATATTTGACCTGGGAAAACGGGTCGATGTTAGCAATGGCTGAAGATATTGCAGCAGCTGCTTCAGACGTAATTTGGCAGCCGTCTGAACCATATACTTTATATCCATTATAGGGAGCAGGATTATGGCTTGCTGTCATGCAAATACCAGCAAAACAGTCCAGGTCGCGCACGGCAAAACTGAGTGCTGGTACGGGTTCGATACGTGGATACAGGAAGCATTCGATTTCATTTGCTGCTAATACGCAGGCTGCTTCTTGCACGAAGACATCGCCTTTGTTTCTGCTGTCGCGCGCAATGACAACGCGAGCAGGACTACTCGTACATGTGTCATTAATATAGTCGGCCAGGCCTTGGGTGGCACGTCTCACCGTATAGATGTTCATTCGGTTTGTGCCCGGGCCAATAATACCTCGAAGCCCTGCTGTACCAAAGCTTAGGTCCTGGAAGAAGGCATCGGCAATTTCTTCTTCAGTTCCAGTTTCAAGCAAGCTTTCAAGCTGTTCTTTAAGTTCGGTATCGCTGCACTGCGCAAGCCACTGCTGGGCGGTATCTCGGTAATTCATGGTTTAGCCTTCAAAGCCGTTCGGATTATTTTTCTGCCAATTCCAGCTGTCACGGCACATGTCTTCAAGGCCCAATTCCGCAACCCAGCCGAGCTCGCGCTTTGCTTTTTCGGCCGAAGAATAGCACTGAGCCACATCGCCTTCGCGCCTTGGAAGGAATTCGTAGGGCAATGTCAAATCGTTCGCCTTTTCAAAAGCATGAACAACTTCGAGCACACTATAGCCTTGGCCAGTGCCCAGATTCCAAATATGTACGCCTGTTTTTCCTTCGGTGGCCTTTAAGGTGGCAACGTGACCTTTTGCTAGGTCGACCACATGGATATAGTCGCGTACGCCTGTGCCGTCTGGAGTGTCGTAGTCGTTACCAAAAATGCCGAGCTTTTCGAGTTTGCCCATGGCCACCTGAGTGATATAGGGCATAAGGTTGTTTGGAATACCGTTCGGATCTTCGCCTATGAGGCCCGACTTGTGGGCGCCTATGGGATTGAAGTAACGCAAAAGCGAAACGTTCCATTCGGGGTCGGAAGTGCACATGTCGGTAAGGATTTGCTCAAGCATGCTCTTTGTTTTGCCGTAAGGGTTTGTCGGTGTGCCAAGCGGGCAGTCTTCGGTAATGGGTACAAAGGCTGGGTCACCATAGACCGTGGCGGAACTGCTAAACACAATGGTTTTGCAGCCATGCTTGCGCATAACGTCCAGCAAGGTGAGCGAACCCGCAATATTGTTGTGATAGTACTCCCAGGGCTTTGCCACGCTTTCCCCTACGGCCTTATAGCCTGCAAAGTGGATGACGGCATCGATGTTTTCCTGGGTAAAAATTTGTTCAAGCGCTTCCCTATCAAGCATGTCTGCTTTGTAAAAACGGGGACGCACGCCGCAAATTTGCTCAACGCGATTAAGGGATTCAAGCTTTGAATTCGACAAATTGTCAAAGACAACAATGTCGTACCCGGCATCTATGAGTTCGACGCAGGTATGACTGCCAATAAAGCCCGTTCCACCAGAAACTAATATGCTACCCATACTTCTCCTTAAATAAGGAACAATACCTTTCCCTATTATAGGGCTTATGACTTTGCAGAATTATTTGAAATGAACAGGTACAATAAGATTATGGAACAAAATGGCAAAACATACGCGCCCCTTACTCCACAGCTGATGCTGCAACTCGCGGCGCCCCACACCTGGCCTGCCGCTATCTTTCCTGTGCTTACGGCAACAGCCTTGGCGCTTGTGGTGCCTGCATGGCATTCCGTGAGTGGTCTCATGGTATGTGTGCTTCTTGCTATTAGCGTCTTGTTTCAAAGTGCCGTTAACACCATTAACGACTATTTTGATTACAAGAAAGGCACCGACACGGTCGATAATCAGGCAGATCCAAGCGATGCGGTCTTGGTCTATAACAACGTGAACCCCCGCACGGTTCTTTATTATGCTCTCGGCCTTATTGCGGCCGCATTTATTTTGGGCATTTACTGCGTGGTGGCTGCTGGATGGCTGCCCTTGCTTATTGCCCTTATTGGCGCCGCCATTGTCTTTTTGTATTCGGGCGGCAAGACGCCCATCTCGTACCTTCCCATAGGTGAAATTGTCAGTGGTTTTACCTTTGGTGGTCTTGTTACGTTCGCAAGCTATTATTGCTTGACGCTTCTGGCTGACCCTCGTGTATTTATTTGGGGCCTTCCCGTTATCATTGGTGTTGCTCTTATTATGCTTACCAATAATGGCTGCGACATTGAAAAAGACATGGCTGCCCAGCGCTCTACCCTGCCCGTTCTTATTGGCTATGAGAATATGAAAAAGCTGTATCACGCCCTCATCTTTACATGGCTTGCGTCTATCTGCTTAATTGTACTTATCTGGTTTAGAAACGGCTGGATTATTCTGCCCTTTATGCTGCTTGCCGTGCACCCTCTTGGGCGTGCGCTTCTGGCTAACCCTCTTACGGCTCAAACACGTGGTCAGGCATTTAGCCAGATTACCAGCCTCAATATTGCTCTCGGTGCCTTTTATGCGGCGGCAATTCTGGCAAGTAATCTGAATGTGTGCATCCTTTAGCGCCAGGGAATCTTTCGTACGCCTTCCACGGCAGACAAGTGGGCAGACTTCAGGAGGTCTTGGGCGCTCATGGCCTGGTCGCTTTCGATGAGCCCTGTGATATAGGCAATATGACCAAGTACGCCTTCGATGGTTTTATATTGGCTCAGAAGTTCGTCAAGTGATGCGTCGTGGTCGCGTTTTGCAATGCGTCTGCCGTCTTGCGTGCAAATTAGAGGAACATGGGCATAGCTTGGCTGGCCCAACCCCAAAAGCTGTTGAAGGTAGATTTGCATGGGCGTTGACGCGAGCAAATCTGCGCCGCGCACGACAAGATTGACATCCTGTTCTGCGTCATCGACCACGACAGCTAGTTGATAGGCATATCCCCCATCGCTGCGCCGTATGACGAAATCGCCGCATTCGTCTTTGCATGAATAGCTCTGCTCGCCCTGCAAAAGATCATGAAAGCCTATGGTCTCGCTTCCTATCTTTATGCGTACGGAAGGGCTGCGACCTTCCTGGCCGAGTTCTTGTAAGCGCGCAGACTGCTGGCTCGGTGTCAGCAGGGCGCAGGTTCCTGGATAGACAAGCTGCTCACCCGCGTGTGGCGCCGATGCCGCATGTATGTCGGCACGCGTACAAAAACAGGGATAGGTCAAGCCAAGCTGTTTCAAGGTTTCGAAGGCTTTGGTATACGCTTCGTTTCGCTGGGACTGAATGAGCACTTCCCCATCCCAATATAAACCGAGCATTTCGAAGTCTTGCTTAATCTGGTCGGCATAACTGGCGCGTGACCTGGTGTTATCGAGGTCTTCTATGCGCAGAAGGACCTTGCCACCGTGACGTTTTGTGAAAAGCCAAGCGTACAGATAGCTAAATATATTACCCGCATGCATTCGCCCCGTCGGCGAAGGAGCAAAGCGCGTGACAACTGGGTGTTGCAAAGCCTGTGAACACATAGGACGCGCCCCTGTTATGGCCGCGCCTTATTAAGCGCTCACAGATGCGCGCCCAAGGCGGAATGCTTCAAGATTAGTGTCTACCGTTTTGGGCGGAACCTTCAGGCGAATTTGTTCTTCCCAGGAATCTTCTGTAAAAGGTAAACCTGTCGATAGCGCACCAAGCAGCACAACATTGGCGCTTTTTGCCGACCCAGCTTGAAGGGCCAGTTCTTGGGCTGGAATAAGGCGGGCACCGTAATTATCAAGGCGCATTTGAGGATTGCTTGGCATAAGGGCCTTCCCCGTAAGTACGGGCAGTGGGCTAATTTGAATATCGTTGACATACAGTTTGCCACCAGGCTTGAGAAAATGAATATTGCGCAGAGCTTCGGTCGTTTCGAAAGCGAGTAGGTAGTCGGCTTCCCCCTCGGAGATAACCATGGAATGGACGTTTTCACCCATGTTAACTACCGTGGTTACCGAACCGCCGCGCTGGGACATCCCATGTATTTCGGAAAGCTTAACTTCCAAGCCTGAAGCAATAGCGGTTTTGGCCAACAAGTCTGCTGCCAAGATGGTGCCCTGGCCGCCAACACCAGCAAGTAAAACGCGCATGATTGATGGAGTTGCCATTATGAGCGCCCCCCTTCACTTTGAGTAATGGCGTCGAAAGCGCAGTATTGGCTGCATTGCCCGCACCCTACGCACATGATTGCTTCGATTGATGCCGTGCCGTCGGCTGGATTCTTTTCTATTGCGGGGCAACCGAGCGAAATACAGGACCCGCAGGCAGTGCAGTTGCCGTTCACAAAGTAAGGGGCCTGAGCAATAAAGGAATCGCGCAGGAGCACGCAAGGACTTCTAAACACGATAACAGAGAGCTTATCCTGCGTTTCAAGGGCATGCTTAATCGCTTGGCGTGTTGCCTTCATGTCGTTGGGATTGACGGTGGCAATGTCTTCAACACCCAAGGCCGAAACGAGTTCTTCGAGGTTGAGTTCGCGTGTTTGACGCCCTTGTAAGGTTTTGCCGTTAACGGGATTTCCCTGGTGGCCCGTCATGCCTGTGGTGCGATTATCCAAGATGCATACCGTGCCCACACCTTGGTTATAAACGGTATTGAGCAGACTGGTGATACCCGAATGCGCGAAGGTTGAATCGCCGATAACCGCAACGATATTTTGATGGTCCGTGCCTTCCATGGCCAATTCGAAGCCATGCGCCATAGAAATGGAAGCGCCCATACAGACAGTGGTGTCCATGGCGGCAAGTGGGGGCAGGGCCCCGAGGGTGTAGCATCCAATATCGCCCGTAATGATGCATTTTGCACGTGCGAGTTCCTTGAAGACCAGACGATGCGGGCAGCCTGCACAAAGCGCGGGTGGACGTGCGGGCAGGTTTGGCTCTGGTTCGGCTGTGTCTTCTGCGTTGCCAAAAGCCACACGAAGAGCACGCGAAGAAAGCTCGCCCGCAAGGGTAAGCAGATCCGGTGTCTGGGAAAGCGTGATTCCAAGTGCAGAAATCTGACTCGTTAAGTATTGAGAAGCTTCGTCGATGCAGTACACTTCGTCGACCATGTTGGCAAAGGTTTCAAGTTTGTTTTTAGGAAGAGGCCAGGTTACGCCAAGCTTTAATACGGAAGCATCGGGGAAGGCATCGCGCACATACTGATACACGGCCCCACTGCAGATAAACCCCTTGGATGTATCGCGTTGTTCAATGACGTTGTAGGGGCATTCTTCAACCCACGATGATAGGGCTTTGTCGCGCTTGTTCAGTTCTGCCCTGCGCAGCTTGGCATAAGCGGGCGGTCTTTTTCGTAGGTCTTAGCCTGATAATTTTCCCGTTGCCCTGTGTGTACAGGGGTCTTCGCATGACTAATGCGTACGGTTGAGCGAATCATGACAGGGGTGTCGAATTCTTCAGATAAGCTGTATGCTGCCTTGGTAAAATCAAGGGCTTCTTGCGAGTCGGCCGGGTCGAAGACGGGTACATGGGCCGCAAGCGCATAATAGCGTGAGTCTTGTTCATTCTGACTTGAGTGCATGCCTGGGTCATCGGCGGCAAGTAAAACAAGGCCACCATTTACGCCCGTGTAGGCCGCGGTGAACAAGGGGTCGGCGGCGACGTTTACGCCCACGTGTTTCATAGTGGCAAGCACGCGACTTCCGCCAGCACTCGCGCCCACCCCAACTTCAAGGGCTACTTTTTCATTGGGGCACCATTCGGCATATACGCCTTCTTTTTTAGCGAATGTTTCAAGAGTTTCCGTACTTGGTGTGCCAGGATAGCCAACGCCAATACAGCACCCTGCTTCCCAGGCGCCTTGGGCAATAGCTTCGTTGCCAGACAGCAGTTCCATGGGCTCCCCTATTCTTCGTATTCAAGGCAAAATGCCCCGATTTGTACAATGTCGCCATCTTTCAAGACGGCCTCTTCAATGCTTTCGTTATTTATCCAGATACCGTTGTAGCTTTGGTTGTCCTTGATGACGAACGACCCATCTTTGGGAAAAATGGTGGCGTGGTCGCGCGAAACGGTCATGTCATTTAAGAAAATGTCGCACTGCGGTGAACGGCCGATGGAAAGCTGCTTGTCATCGAGGCGATACGACGTACCAATCTGGGGCCCACGAATGATGGTAAACGATGCAACCTGAGCGGTCTTTGGCTTTTTCTTCGGTTCAGGCTGGGGTTCACCGTCAAGTGAAATGGGCTGGAATTCTTCCGTGGACCCAAGCAGCTTAAAACCACACGACGGGCATGCAGATTCGGTATCTTTAAGAACGTTATTGCAAACAGGGCAAGTCTTTTCCATAATTCCCTTTCGCCTATGACTGGGCATTTTTGTCGTTAATAACAGGCATTTGGTTGTAGAGCTTTGGTTCGGCAATGCCGTCATCGCCGACGAAGCCACCAATGAGCCTGTTCCACCATATGGCAATCATTTCGAAGATATTAGGACCAGGCAGGTCTTGGGCGGCAACCATATTGGCGCTTGCGATTACTTTGTTGCGCTGTTTGTAAGTTATGGTGCCTACCACGTCCCCGGCGTGGACCGAGCCTTTAGGAAAGTAATACGCGTACCACGGCATTGGGGTCTTCCAGGGTGGCGTCAACGCGCTTGTCAATCCATGCCGCTGCAGGGACCTGGGCAACCAGTGGAACCGTTTCACCCTGGGCGTTTACCGTATAGGAATCGGAATTGGCCAAGGGAAGGTCTATGCAGTGGGTGTAATACCAGTCCCACATGGCGCGCACGTCTTCAAAACGCTCCCATTCGTCAATCGAATCTAAAACAATGGCGTAGAGGTCTTCCCCACGATTGCAGGCACCTGCAAAGCAGGCACCGGCCATGTCGGTAAAACCAGTCTTGATGCCGCAGGTACCTTCGTAGTCACCCAGCAACAAGTCGGTGCTTTCGAATTCGGCGACAACGATTTCTCCGCCACGATTTATATTGCAGCTGCTTGTAGCGAGGCTCGTAATGTCGCGAATGGCTTGTTTTTGCATGGCGTAGGCCGACATCTTTGCCACGTCACGCGCGCTGCAATGCATGTCGGCATCATATATACCGTCGTCAAGTCCGTGTGGATTGGTAAACACTGAATTAGTCATGCCAAGTTCAGCGGCTTTGGCGTTCATGGCTTCGACGAAACGATCGCAACAAGCGTTGGTATCGCTTGCATCGAGGCCTTCGGTTTGGAGCATGACCGCGCCAATAGATTCGGCAATTGCCTGGGCGGCGTCGTTTCCGCTGGGAACCAGGAGCGCTTTAAGGGCTTCGGAAAGAGGCATGGTGTCGCCCGTTTGCAACCAGGCACTCGATTCGCCAATGTAGGCAGCGGTTTCGCTTACGGTAATTTCAGTTTCAATAGGAACAGAATCGAGGGCGGTAACAGCAGTCATAATCTTAGTGATGCTTGCGATATGAACTGGCGTGTCGGCCTCACGTTCAAAATACACGTTACCCGCTTCATCCATAAGGATGGCATATTCTGCTTCAATGCTTGGGCAGTCGGCCACGGTAAGGCCCAAGGATTCCACGGTGTCGCCCAAAACGATGTCAGCCTTGCGTACGTCGGCATAGGCAGCCGGCGCGAAAAGCAATGCGCTGATTAGGCAGAGCACGCAGATTGAAATTATGCGAGTAATTGTTTTGCTTACAGACATGAAAGACCTTTACTGTGTACTTGATGAAGGACCACGAACAATAATGGTATTTTGCGGCGAATACACCGAAGTAAATTCGTCAGAAATTAACAATTCACCCTGAGAGTCATAGACGTTTCGAGTAACAGTTACCGTATGGCCGTCGTAACCGTAGGTGCGAATGTATTCAGTACCTGGATACAGACTGTCGTCGGTTTCATATACGGTAGAAAATGCCGCACCAGGTTGCTTTTCACCTTCTTCGGATTCGACAACGTAGCCCATGTTTTCACCATAGAGGATTGCTTTAACCGTTGTATCGGTGTAGCTCATTCTGAGCAAAATGTCGGACGGAGAATTATTCTCCCACTTGAGGTCGGGGCTGGGCCAGCTGATGGCGGCGTCTCTGCCCTGTGGGTAGCTTGAGAAGTAAATGGTGTGGTTATGCCGCTCGACGATGGGATAGCCCGCTTCATACACCGCGTTGAATACGGTTGTTGCGACTTGGCAAATACCACCGCCAATTTCATCGATGAGGGTATTGCCCGCAATTGCGTGAGCTTCCAAGAAGCCCTTTTCAGCATTACATTCGCCCGCCGTCTTATTAAAACTCCAAACGCCACCGTTGGCAGGAACAATTGAATTGTCGAGAAGATCGGCTGCAAGATGGATATTGGTATTGCGTTCAAATGCACCCGAAGTGTATTCCGTTTCAAATTCTGAAATCGGCGAAATAATGCCAAAGGACAAAGCTTCTTCGAGGGTCATTTCCCCTGGAATTTCGGCCGTCCCCAGTTCAACCCGAAGGGCTTCATCTGGCTGCGCGGGCGCTCCTTCACCTTCGGACTTATTGCCAAATAACTTTATATTCAATTCTTCCAAAGCGTCCCCCACCAAGGGGAAGGTGCCTTCAGCCGTGGCGTGCACAAAAATGTTGCCATTCTTATTAACAAAACGGACGTGGCCTTCCCCGCCAACGTAGTTTGGCTGAATGTGTGAAAGCACACTCGTACGTGCGGCCTGAAAGGCGAAGCTGGGAGCAAGGGCATAGGTGCCGTCTTGGTTTTGCGACAGGGGTGTTTGGATCCACGAGCCAAGCGTGGCTGTATCTGCCGTCCATTCACGACCTTCGCAAGAAAACACAATGCCGCTTGAAATAACATCTGAAATATGGTCGGCACATGCCTGGGCAGCTTCCTGGCTAATTTGTACGGGGGTGAATTCGGTTTCAACCACGAAGGCACGATTGTCGGCGTCCGGCGAAAGGAGCTGTTCGGTTATTTGATGCTTAAATACCGTGCGGTTTACCATGTTGCCGTCTCTGCCTTCGGTTACTGCCACATAGCCGTCGACAACTTCTACCCCATAATTTTGAAGGGGTTCGCCAATGCTTAAGTCGATTTCATTGGCGAGCGATTCGATAATAGCTTCGTTGAAGTTAAGAGGAATTTCTATATTACGAGATTGGAAAAAGAGGGCGAGGCGGTCAAAGGGATTTTCGCGTCCGATGCTCATGGCTTCGCCGACAAGCTTTTCGTAGTCGATATAGGCCTGCAAAGAAGCAGCGTCGGTTGACCAGGCACGACGGGCCGCCCGTTCTTCTTCGACAGAAATGTCTTCGCTGTCGATAAATTCATAGTCAGATACACGGTCGCTAAACGCATCCTGGTTAGCATAGATAGAAACCCCAGCGCTGTTTAGGCGTTCTGCATATTCCTTGCCGACGAGTTCTTCAATCTGGTCTGCCTTGAGCCCACTAATGTCGAGCCCACCTACCGTGACGCCTGAATATGCTTTTCCGTAGTTTGCGACAAAGTCGAATAGCCCGCCAAATAAAACAAGGGCCAATACGATAGTGACCAGGAGGGCTACTCTCGAAGAACGTATTAATTCGATAAGGGATCCCAAAATTCCCGTCGCGGCCTGCCCCGCCTTTTCTTTTGCAACTGCTGCGCGTTGCGAGCCATTAAACTTTCGTGCCTGCTTCGAATTTGAGGCAGTGCTACGAGCGTTTTGCTTCTTGCGGGTTTCGTGCGAATTGGCCATCTAGTTTTGCCTCTTCGTCGTTGATTTGACTACCACCTGGTGGCACGACAGCAGGCCAATGATGGCGTAATATGCGGTGGTAAAAATACCCAGAAGAACGCCAGCATAGACAAACCAGATACCCCATGGTGCAGGATCTGACGTAAAGCCCGGAAGCCAGTTAAAGTCGCATATACCCAAACCTGGAATAAGGGGCGTATTCAGGCAGAGACCGGCAAGGCCAATATAGAGCAGCGTTGTTGCCACCTTACCTGCAAAAATAACATCGATGCGCACCTTGTATTTTGTGAGCATGGCATAGTAGCCAAACAGCATAATAATGTCGCGGATGAAGATAAGAATCATTATCCAGACAGGAAGACGGTTGACAAGCATAAGCCCTATTACGCCAAAAATCATGAGAAGGCGGTCGACGGCGGGATCGAGGATGCGGCCAAGCTTGCTAATGCTGTTGGTAGATCGGGCAACAAGGCCGTCAACCCAGTCTGTTGCAGCAGCTAAGGAAAACAAAATAGTAGCTGGAATGTCGTGCCCGTTTAGAAGCAGGACAAAGAAGGCTGGAATAAGAAGAAGACGTATGAAGGAAATGATATTGGGCAGCGTAAGAATGGCGTCGCTTACTTCGCCTTTTTCAGAAGGACTGGATATATCCTGCGTTCTGTTCTGAGCTGTTTCCGTCGTACCTTACCTCTTCTTAAAATAAGCAAACCGGGCGCGTAAGACGCCCGGTAGATTGCATAAAAGCCTGCGTGTGTTTAATCGCTACCCTCTTGCGCCTTAGCTGCATCTTTTGCTTCTTTAGCCTTTTTTGCGGCTTCAATTTTAGCAGCTTTTTCAGCCTCTTTAGCAGCCCGTTCCTCTTCTGTTTCTTCCGGCTTGT
>CAJOJB010000010.1 GCA_905234635.1 uncultured Eggerthellaceae bacterium
TGGCATTGTCGACTTCTTCATGAACCGCCTGCCCGAATGGGGCAAACGCGCCCTTATCTTTTTAGCTATCGTCACCGTGTTGGTGCTTATCTTTTTGTATTGGTGGTTCCATCCGCCTATCAACATTCATTCGCAAGACCTGTGGAGCTTCGTCATTCTCTTTGTCTTGCTGCCCCTCTTCCTCATTTTCCATGGGCGGCGCAAGGCCTATGAAACAGGCAGTGGCAAGCGTGAGGCAAGCCCCAAAAAGGCCAAGGCCTTTAAGTTCCTTTCCTATGTTCCGCTGCTTATTGCGGTGCTGGGTTTTATCGGCGCCATTTTGGGCTGGAGCTTCTGGCCGGGCAACGCGGAACGTTACTCCAGTATTCTGCGTATTGAAAATACCGATTTTGCAACGGACATCCAGGAAGTGGACTACAACTCCATTCCGGTTATCGACGGCGAATCGGCGCAGCTTTTGGGCAATCGTACCTTGGGTGAAATCCCCGAATACGTAAGCCAGTTCGAAATTTCGCCGTTGTATTCGCAGATTAACTATGGGCAGCGTCCTGTGCGCGTGAGCCCGCTTAACTACGCGGACTTCTTCAAATGGTTCTACAACATGGACACGGGTATTCCGGCTTACGTGCTGGTCGACATGGCCAGCCAGGACACGCGCGTCGTGCGCCTGGATAAGCCCATCTACTATTCAGAGTCCGATCCCTTCTTCAAGAATATCGACCGCCATGTGCAGCTAAGCTACCCCTTCTATATGTTCGAACAGAAAAGCTTCGAAATCGACGAAGATGGTACGCCCTGGTGGATTTGCCCAGTTCAGACCCGTACTATTGGCCTCTTTGGTGGTGAAACCATCAAGCGCGTGGTGTTGGTAAACGCCAATTCGGGCGAAACCTTTGACTACGCTATCGAAGACGTGCCCCAATGGGTGGACCGCGCGTACCCGTCCGACTTGCTTATTGCACAGTACAACTGGTTTGGTAGCCTGCACAATGGTTGGCTGAACAGCTGGTTGGGCCAGAGCGGCGTGGTGCAAACAACGCCGGGCACCAGTGGCTTTGCGGGTTATAACTACATAGCTAAGGACGACGACGTGTGGATGTACACGGGCGTTACGTCTGCCACGGCCGACAATGCCATCGTGGGTTTTGTGTTGGTTAACCAGCGCACGGGCGACGCGCACTATTACAGCATCGCGGGTGCAACCGAAGAATCTGCCATGCGTTCTGCCGAAGGTCAGGTGCAGAACCTGCGCTATGTTTCCACCTTCCCCTTGCTGCTGAATATCAACGGGCAGCCCACGTACTTCATGGCTTTGAAAGACGCAGCGGGCTTGGTGAAGAAATTCGCCATGATCGACATTCAGCGCTACCAAAACGTGGCGGTGGGCGACACGGTGGCCGAATGCCAGAAGAGTTACAAGACCTTGCTGACGACCGTTGGCATTACTTCGGGTGGTGACACGGGCGACCTTACGGCCAAGGGCAAGATTGCGTCCATCGCGACGGCGGTTATTGACGGCAATTCGCACTTCTATATAACGCTGGAAGGCGACAGTAATATTTACGATTGTCCGCTGCCAACTCTTATCGAAGTTGTTGGATTTGGCGTGGGGGATACGGTTGAACTTTCCTACTTCGAAAGTGATCCAACGTGTACCGTGTCCGAACTTTCCGGCCGTACGGCTGCGGGAACTCAGGTGGAAGCGGCGGTGACCCCTGAAGACATTGCGGCTGCTAATGCGGTAGACGAAGAAGCCGCCGGTGCGACGGGCGTGCCACCTGCAGATGCAAATGTTGCGCCGCCTGGCGCCACCAGCAGCGCGGCAGCATAACTAAATAAAAGCCTGGGATGTCATACGGCAGCGAAGTGACGTGGCCTTCCGCTCGCTTACCAAGCGTCCACAGCGGGTTGCCCAGTGTCTGCCTGCGGACTGGGGGGACGGCTGGGATAATGTCTTTTTCAATGTGACCTGCGAAAACCAGAAACGTGCGGGCAAACGCATGGAATTAAACTTTGTTGACGGACTTGGCCTCCCCATTCCAGAAGATCAGCTTTACGCGCTCCATTATTGCGAGTACTGCGAAACATGCTCGATAAAGCTTATTTGCAATGGTTGCAGCGACTGCGGTAGGTGCAAGAAGTAAAACTCGGTTCGCACTGAACTGGCATAAGAGATAAGCAATACTGCGAATTATCATAAATTTGTCGAACAGAGCTACTTCCTTTCGAAAGTAGCCATGGCGACCCGTTCAACCGTATGCTTCTTACTCAGGCAAAATATGAAGACATGCTGCTCGTTACTCATGACAAGAGGTTTGCCATCTACGACGGCCCGCATGTACTTCTGGTGTAGGGTACTTTCGCAAGCTCTTCACAATTCTTGCAGGTGGGGGCACTTTGTCCTAGAATAAGCAGGCTGCTTTTCGGAGCGGCAGGTAATTGAATATTGTTCCGCTGCCAAAGACAGCCGGTACCTACAAGGTTTAATCGCGAAAGCGGCCCGCCGAGGTGGTTTAAAGGCTAAAGCTTTTCGACCCCTGTGTTTTTGGCGCAGGGGTCGTTTCTTTTCCGATTCGGCCCACCGCGAGTGGCGGAACCGAAGACGAAAAGAAGGAGGTGTATATGCCTAACGTAAAGAATCAGGAAACGGTTGTTAAGATCAAGGAAGAACTGGCCGCAACCCAGGCTGTCTGGATTGTGGACTACCGCGGTCTTACCGTAAAGGAAATCCAGGAACTGCGTCGCAATGTACGTGGCGCTGGTGCCAGCATGAAGGTGTACAAGAACACGCTCATGCATCTGGCCCTTTCCGAGTCCGACCTGCCCACTATGGATGATTTACTGGAAGGTCCGAGCGCGTTTGTTTTCGCCGACGAAGACCCCGCAGCGGCTGCCAAGGTTATCAAGAACTTTGCCAAGTCCAACGAAAATCTGTCCATTAAGGGCGGCATGATGGAAGGCGAAGCCTACGACGCCGCGCAGGTTGAAGCTATCGCTTCGCTGCCTTCACGCGAAGAACTCATGGGCCAGCTGGCCGGCATGATTTCTGGTGTTGCACGCGGCCTGGCCACAACCATCAACGGTGTGCCAAGCGGTCTTGCACAGTGTCTGCAGCAAGTTGCAGAGCAAAAGCCCGCTGCCTAGTGCCGCGGGGTGCGGCAGCGTAGAACTGCGCAACGCCGCTTGTCTCATTTTTACTCCGTCCCCAAATGAGACAAAAACAGTTGGACGGATGAATGTTTGAAAACACCGGGAAACCGGAAAAATGAAAGGAGCCTAAAATGGCTGTAACTCGCGAAGAGATTTTGGAAGCCCTGAAGGAAATGAGCTTGCTGGAAGCTTCTGAACTGGTTAAGGACATCGAAGAAGCCTTTGGTGTAAGCGCTGCTGCCCCTGTGGCTGTGGCTGCTGCTCCTGCTGCTGGTGGCGACGCTGGCGCTGCTGGTGGCGACGACAAGAGCGAATTTGACGTTGTGCTCGAAGGCTTCGGCGACAACAAGATTGGCGTTATCAAGGCTATCCGCGACATCACTGGTCTGGGCCTGAAGGAAGCCAAGGAAATGGTCGAAGGCGCTCCCGCAACCGTCCAGGAAGGCGTTGCCAAGGAAGCTGCTGAAGAAATGAAGGCTAAGATCGAAGAAGCCGGCGGTGCTTGCACCCTGAAGTAAGTTGTCGAAAAAGTAACACTTACAAATTGTTGAAACGGCTCGCTTGTGCGGGCCGTTTTGCTGCTATAATGGCTGCGGCTTAAAGCAGACGAGCCCCTAAGAGAAGGAGTTAAATATGGCTGTTACGATTAGTGCGAGCGATTGTGTAGGCTGCGGTGTATGCGTAGATGCATGCCCAACGGAAGCTCTGAGCGTTGAAGACGACGTATGTGTTGTTGACGCTGAAAAGTGCGTTGACTGCAGCACCTGCATTAGCGAATGCCCGACGGAAGCTATTTCCGAATAGTCTGGGTACAGAGTTTGTTTAATTGCCCGCTGGCGTATGCTGGCGGGCAATATTTTATTCAAACATGTCAACGGCTTTTTCAAGCCAGTTAATAATCTCGATGCCCTGCGGGCAGGCCGCTTCGCAATTGCCACACTTCAGGCATTCGCTGGCCTTGGTGTATACCGTGGCATTGTTGTAGGCAAAGTCCGCCTGACCCTGGATGTTGAATACCATGCGACGATTCATCGCGTTAAAGATGGCGGGTATGCGCATGTTTACGGGGCAGTCGGGCATGCAGTAGCGGCAGTCCGTGCATGGAATCTGGTCGATGTTGGCAATGACCTCTTGGGCGGCGGCGATGGCTGCCTGTTCTTCGGCGTTGAGCGGCTGGAAGTTGCGCATATAGGATAGGTTGTCTTCCATTTGCTCCATATTGCTCATGCCTGAAAGCACCGTGATAATGCCTGGCAGCGAAGCCGCATAACGGATGCCCCAGCTGGAAAGGCTCATGTCGGGCTGCACCGCTTGCAGGATTTCGGGGATATTGGCCGGTGGGGTAGAGAGTCCGCCGCCGCGCAGGGGTTCCATAACAATAACGGGGATACCGCGCTCTGCGCAGATCTCGTAATTCGCACGTGCGGCTATGCTGGGCGTTTCCCAGTCGGCGTAGTTAATTTGCAGTTGCACGAAGTCGGGCGTGGGGTGGCTTTCCAGTACCTGTTCAAGTAAGTCGGGCGTGGAATGGAAGGAAAAGCCCCAGTTACGCACCAGGCCCTCTGCCTTCTTTCCCTGCACGAAGTCCCACAGCTTGTAGTTGTCGTACAGTTCGTGGTTGTCCTTCTGGATGGCGTGTAGCAGATAGTAGTCGAAGTAGCCCGCGCCCGTGCGTTCAAGACTTATTTCAATTTGGCGTTTCGTTTCTTCTTCGCTTGGCTTGCCGAGCCACGCGTTCATCTTGGTGGCAAGTTGGAAGCTTTCGCGCGGATAGCGTTCGACAAGTGCGGTCTTTATGGCTTCTTCGCTCTTGCCTTTATCGTAGACGTAGGCGGTATCGAAATAGGTGAACCCGGCGTCCATAAAGGCGTCAACCATGGGTATCATTTGCTCGATGTCGGGGTCGCCGCCGCCCTGGGTACCTGGCAGGCGCATGAGCCCAAATCCGAGCTTGCCAATGTCGTGTCCAAGATAGTTTTCCGCGTAAGCCATGGTGCCCCCTTTGCGTATATGCAACTTATTGTCGCAGTTCAGAGCCTCTTTACTATGATAATAGCACAGAGCCTATTAAGGGGTGCGAAACCCTATCTTGGAATGCAAGGGGTACAATACTGGTGTAAAGCATGTGGTTGAGAAAAACATTCTTTGGTACTGATATGAAAAACCTGCACGAAATATATTTTGCCGGTGGCTGCTTCTGGGGCGTGGAAGAATACTATTCGCGCATTCCCGGCGTGACGGACGCAATCAGCGGCTATGCAAATGGGCCTTCTGAAAACCCAAGCTATGAAGAAGTATGTGCAGGTTCGGGCCATGCAGAAACGGTACGTGTATGCTACGACCCGGCCATCATAAGTTTGCAAACGCTCTGCGAGGCCGGTGAGTGTAAACAAACAGGGAAATGACTTTGGTGTGCAATATCGTACGGGCATCTACTATACCGATGTTGTGGATCTGCCCACCTTACAGGCTGTCTACGACGCGCAGCAGCAAGCGTACGGCCAGCCCTTTGCGGTTGAGCTAGAGCCCTTGCAAAACTTTTACGATGCGGAAGATTACCACCAGGACTATCTGGCGAAGAATCCTTTCGGCTATTGCCATATTAGCTTTGATAGCCTGAGTGAAATCAAGACTGAACAAGGCGACAAGCTTGCGGCAGAAGTCCAGGACGACGATGACTTTTGCAGCAGAAGTCCAGGACGACGATGACTTTTGCAGCAGAAGTCCAGGCCGACAGTGACTTTAAGGGGATTTGTTAAAGCCCACTGAACAGGGAGTATGCATGTTAATTCGCGGAATACTATTCGACAATGATGGCACGCTCGTAGACACCTACGGCCTTATGCTTTCCAGTTTTATTTATGCGACCAAGCAGGTACTCGGTAAGGAATTTAGCGACGACGAACTCATGCGCGGGGTAGGCACGACCCTCGAATCACAAATGTGGGCATTCACGGACGACCCACAGGTTCACCAGCAGCTTGTCGACACGTATCGCAGCCACAACCATGAACACCACGACAGCGAAGTGAAAGCTTTTGATGGTGTCGTTGAAGGCCTGGCCCGTTTGCAGGAGGAAGGCGTGGCCCTGGGCGTGGTTACCGCCAAGCGACATGAGCTTGCCTGGCGAGGGCTGGAAATTGCAGGGGCGGCACCGTACCTGGAGTTTTTGGTCGGCGCGGACGACTGCGCAATTAACAAACCCGATCCTGCACCTATTCGTGTGGGGCTTGAAAAGATTGGGCTCGATGCATCGGAGTGCCTATATGTGGGTGACAGCCCCTTTGACATCCAAGCGGGTAGTGCGGCAGGGTGCGCCACCGTGGCGGTGCTATGGGGTGTGTTTGGTGAAGATGTCCTGCTTGCGGAAAAGCCAACCTATGTTGTGCGCAGCTTTTCCGAACTGGTGGATCTAGTTATTCAGAACCGCCGTTGCGCGTTTCCTTCACGTTGATAGCGCGGCCGTTGCGCCGTTGCGCGTTTCCTTCACGTTGATAGAGCGGCCGTTGCGCCGTGCGCGCCTTAGATTGTTCAACTTGCTTTAAAAGGCTGCGTGTTTGCCATGGGCCGCGTCGCCTGAGCGCCGTGCACGAATGGCAAGCCCTACTTGTACTACCAGGTAGCCATAGATTGCACCAAGGACGGCACCAACTAATACGTCGGTGGGGTAGTGCACGAACAGGTACAGGCGCGAAAACGAAATGAGCAGCGCCATAATCCACGCCAGCGTCTTCCAGTGCTTCTTTATGGGCGCAAGAGTCAAAACGGTGGCCGCGGCAAAACTGCATCCCGCATGTCCGGAAGGGAAGGAATAGCTCGTGGGCGGAGAGAGATGGGGCGTTGCAAAGCCGTATTCAATATAGGGACGCACCCGTTCGACCAGGTGCTTAATACCTAGCTCGTTGATAAGGCCTACGCAGGCAAGGCCAGCTAGCACGCAGATACCCCAAAAGCGATACCGGGGGGACAGGAGCATGCACAGACCAATGACAATCCAAATCGCACCTGCCTCACCAAGCATGGTGAAGTAGGTAAAGAAGCTATCGAGCACAGGGTGCGCGAAGATGTCTTGAATGCCGTAGAGAATACCGATGTCCATGTGCTAATTGTAGCGTAGTTTTGTACTGCAAAATTTTTGAAATTAATGCTTGACAATAAGTTAATGTAGGTTAACATATATAACAACAGTTAACTCAAGTTAACTAATTGACAAGTTAACCCTTTCCTCTAGGCGCACCTCATACCTCCTTCTCGTCTGCAGCGCCTAAGAGGGTTAAAACATGAAAGGTCCCGCTCGCTTCTCCCGGGGCCTTTCTTATTTCACGGGGGCTTCAACGCTTTTTGCGAGCGCTCTTATCAGGATCTTTTTACGATTTCAGCAGTTCGATGAGGCGCTTGTCGAAGCCTTCGGAAAGAGCAAGGCCAACAATAACCATAAGGATGCCGCACGGCATGGCGGGCGTGACTGGTTCGGCCAAGAGGACTGCTGCCCACACCACGGTAAGGGGAGCCTGCAGGTAAATATAGGCCGAAGCCGACGTGGGTCCGAGGTGCTTTACGCTGTATCCCCAGGTTACGAAACAGCCCGCAGAAGCCAAAAAACCCAGGAAAGCCAGGTTGTACCACACCAGGGGCTGTGTTAGCGCCTGCGTGGGAACATGCGCTCCGGTAGCTATCCAAATGATTACCATGTAGCCTAAGCCCCACGCAAAGATACGTTTGGTGGCAGCAATGGTTTCGTAGCTGCAGTCGGCCAGGCGCTTCACGATAATTGAATACACCGCCCAGGAAAGCGCCGCGAGCAAGCAAAGGGTCACGCCCAGGGCATTAACGCGGGCGGGGTCCCCCGTGAAGCTGATAAGGGCAATGCCTGCCATGGCTATTATGAAGCCCAGGAAGAAGTGTGTGTTCGCACTGCGTTCCTTTAAGAATGTAAAACCCAACGCCGCGGTGAATAGGGGGGCGGTTGATACGACGATGGACGTCACCGATGCGTCTACGTATTCAAGCGCGATATTTTCGCCCAGGTAGTAAAGCAGCGTTCCCGTAAGTCCTGCAAGAGCAAAGAGCACCTCATGCTTTTGTTTTTGAAGCCGCAAAAAACGGGGGCGGATAAGGCAGAGCGCCGTAAAGCCCAAAGCTGTACGCAGGATCAGGATTTCGAGCGGGCTTAGATAACCTAAAAGTACCTTCGTGGAAACAAAGGTGGCACCCCAAACAGCCATGGTGGAAAGTGCAGCAATATGTGGCAGTGCGCGTGAATTCATAGGTGGCATTGTACGGTATGAATGTACACAGTGTCCTAGATATTGCTAAAATAGGGCAGGTATGAATCAAGTGCGTAAGATAAAGCTTATTCTTCAGGTTGCTGGTCTTTTTGCACTAGCTATTCTGATTACGGGTATTATTACCCATGCATCCGAACGGTTCCTTTCGGATAGAAGCGTCGTAGAACAGGTAGAAGTCCTCGCAGATGAACTATCTACGGAAGCTACGTGGGCTATTCAGGAATTCCCTGCCTATGAATGGCTTGTTCCGTACTGGGCAAACCATGCCGACAGTTTAGATATCGAATACGATGTTGACTATAACACCGGGCAGGAAACGCGCGCGAAAAGTGCGATGCTTGAAGACAAGTATCCGCAAATCGTCCTGAAATATGCCACCACGAGTGAAATTGAGGCTATGGATGCGGCCGACCAGAAGGCATACGCTGAAGTGGCTTATTCCTGGCTCATTACCCATTTGAACCAAATTAAGCGCGCCTATAAAGTCGACTTCCTGTTTTGTGTTCTTACCGACGACGAATGCAAGGGGCAGGTTTTCCTGCTGAGTGCTTCAGACGAAGGCGCTACTCGTGGTACGTCGAATGAAGACGTTTATCTTTTGGGCACTACGGTTACGGTCATGGAAAGTCAGACCGAAGCCATGCACAACGCCATACAGAATTCGAAGCATCTTGCCAGTGCCGGCAAGTACGTTGACTACTATTCGTACGTGGGAACTTTCGAAGGTAAACACCTGCTCATTGGCATTACCTACAACTTGTCCGCTATCCAAGAAAACATCGACAAGCAGACCAACATAGGAACCGCCTTAGCCATGGGTCACCAGTTGTTTTTGTCGCTTGTGTGCATGGCTTTGCTCGCCGTATTTATTATTCGTCCCTTTAAGAAGATGCAAGAAAGCATTCACCTTTACACGCAAACCAAGGACAGTGCCAAGGTTGCCGAAAACCTGTCCTCGATAAAGTCGCGCAACGAAATTGGGCAGCTTTCTGAAGACATTGTCAACCTCACCGCCGAAATTGATGACTACCTCAACCACATTGAAAAGATAAGCGCCGAAAAGGAACGTATCACTACCGAACTCAGCCTTGCGACAAGCATTCAGGCTCATATGCTCCCCAGTATTTTCCCGGCATTCCCCGACCGTTCAGAGTTCGATATCTTTGCGAGTATGGATCCGGCCAAGGAAGTGGGTGGCGACTTCTACGACTTCTTCCTCGTGGACGACGACCACCTCTGCATTGTTATTGCCGATGTTTCGGGCAAGGGTATTCCAGCGGCCTTGTTCATGATGGCCTCCAAGATTCTTTTGAAGAACCATGCGCAAACAGGCAAATCGCCCGCGCAAATTCTGCGTGACACCAATATTGCCATTTGCGGAAATAACCGCGACGATATGTTTGTTACGGTGTGGC
The DNA here is from genome assembly GCA_905234635.1 of uncultured Eggerthellaceae bacterium. Lineage (GTDB taxonomy): Bacteria > Actinomycetota > Coriobacteriia > Coriobacteriales > Eggerthellaceae > CACXMZ01. Next base: position 9,854 of record CAJOJB010000010.1, read on the forward strand.
TGGGCATTCTTGAAATATCTACGGGGAAGTTTGTTGCCGCCAACGCAGGGCATGACTATCCGGTGCTCAAAAACCCTGATGGCGACTTCGAGCTCATTCTGGATAAGCACGGCTTAGTTATTGGCGTGATGGAAGAAGCGGTTTATACCGAATACGAATGGCAGCTGAGTCCCGGGTCGAAGATATTTGTGTATACCGACGGCGTACCAGAAGCAGCCAATGCTCAGGACGAACTTTTTAGAGTTGACCGCATGCTCGAGGCGCTCAATGCCGATCCTGATGTCAAACCCGAACAGGTGCTTAAGAATGTGCGGGCGGGCGTGGATGCGTTCGTGAAAGACGCCGAACAGTTTGACGACATTACCATGCTTTGCCTGGAATACCGGGGAATACCGAAATCCTAGATGACATTCACTAAGGGTGACGCGGAATGCGTCCCCTGTTGTCCTGGTGGGCCTGCTGGCGAGCAGCCAAGACCTTCCTGTTCTTGTTTGCTACTCCTGTACTTTCATGGCAAGTTCGAGGGGCACCTTCTTGATGCGACGCACATGCAAGAAGGCCACTACGCCATAGGTCATCATGCCCACGACCACAATGAGCAGCAGTCGTTCGGGTGGAATGATGAGCGGGAAGTTTCCAGAAAAGCGCAGGAATGCAATCTTTAAAAGACCGACAATTGCCCCCACAATGAGCGGCAAGCTTGCCAGCAGGCTGAACAGTACCCAGTACGTGATCGGACGAACGTAGAGCCCGTTTACCTCCCTGTTTTGGTAACCAAACATCTTCATGTAGCTGATGGAACGCGCGCTGCGGTCGATAACTGTTTTCGTAAGCAAATACACCAGTACAAGGTATATGGGAATAGCCATGAACAGCATCATCCGCGAGAATGAACCCATGGAGTCTTCCATCTGGGCGGAAATCTTGTCCATGTCTTCGGGCACAATGGTGCGTCCGAGGTAGCGCTTGTCCAATTCAAGTTCTTGGCCGCTCGCATATGCGTTGAAGTAGTCGGCATCGTTGCCAAACAGGCGATTAAAGTCGGCAAGCGTCATGTATAGCGAAACGTCGGCTTCGTTGTTGGTGGCTTCGGTGACGGTGATGGTATAGCTTTCACCTTCGCGGCGATTGAAGGCTTCAGCGGCTTCCCCAATTTGCGCGACTGTTTTCTCAACCGTGCCGCGGCCCGCGTATACCACACCGTCCTCCACAGGGATTTCGGTCCAGTAGCGACTGTTGGGCTGGATGCCGTACACGGTTACCGTTTCGAACTTGTCGGTCATGGCGCGCTGGATTTCCACACTAGTCATGGCAAATTTTTCAGCCTGGTCAATGGCTCCAGTGCTGTTGTCCTTTGTGTTGACTACATGGGCGTCTTCGTCGATGTCGGCAGCCAGGCGCACATCGTCAAGCAAGCTTTCGTCCATGCTGCGCACCAGGTCAATGTCGGCCTGTGTGGCATCATCAACGGCACGTACGAGGTCGATGTCGGCTTGCGTGGTATCGTCAAGGTCCTTCAAGAGGTCAATGTCCGCCTGCGTTTGCTCGTCCAAATCTGAAAGCAGGTCAATGTCTGCCTGCGTGGCATCGTCTACGTCTTGCAATAAATCTATATCGTCCTTTGTTTGTTGGTCTAGGTTTTCCAAGTACTCGAGGTCTTGCTTAGTTTGCTCGTCGATGTTTTCAAGGAGCTCTATGTCGGCCCGCGTTTGTTCATCTGCATTCTGAACGAGCTCGATATCGGCCTGCGTTTGTGCGTCGATATTCGCGACCATTTGCAGCCCCGCTCTTTCTTCGTCTGAAAGCGCGGCAACATATGCAAGGTCGTTAGGGTCGGTGGATCCCGCCGCCACACGCGTGGCAGCCTGCACATAGTCGGGATTGAGCTGGGCCCATTCAAGCCAGTAGGTGAGTACGCTCTGGTTTTGAAGTCGCTCGGCAGCATCGACCAAAGCCTGATTGTTCTGAAGCCGCTTTGCCGCATCGGTCAAATTCTGCTGGTCTTCCAGTCGGTCAAGAACATCCATAAGTTCGTCGTTGCCTTGCAACCTATCAAAGGCATTCATCAGCGGCTCGTTGTCTTGTAGGCGCTCCAAAGCATCCATAAATTCGTCGTTGTCTTGTAAACGATCGAGAGCGTCCATGAGTGCTTCGTTTTCGTTCAAGCGATCGAAGGCATCCATGAGTTCCTTGTTTTCATTCAGGCGTTCAGCCGCATCAATTGCGTCTTGGTTTGCTTCGATGCGGTCGTGGTCTTCAATGAGGCGCAGTGCTGCGGCATACATGTCGCGTTCTTGTGTGGTCCCCTCCAGTTCAAGTGGTGTTTTGAGTATGTATTGGTGGGGGGCAACGACCGCCTTCTTCATTTCGATGGCATAGTTTTGGATAACCGGTAGCAGGCAGATGCCGAAAAGCAGCAACAGGCTGGCAAAGGTAATGCCAAAAAAGAGCGTAACGAAGTGGCTGGCATTGCGCAGTAATACGCGGAGGCGGAAGCGGCTTAGGTAGCGCAGACCGTCGGGCAGGGGAAGGTTGGAACGCCGCTTGCGTGACGCGGTTTCGCGGCGCAGGAACTGGAGCGGGGTAAAACGCAGCTTGCGCAAAAGACCCGTTACGGTAATAAGCATGAGCAGCACGAAGGGGAGTACCGTCGTGAAGAAAACAATGCTGGCGTCCCAATGAAGTTCATAGGGCGGAATGCTGTAGCTGTTGTAGTAGAGGTTTTTCAGCGGGTCGGAAAGCAGGGTGGTGCCAACAACCAGCCCGAGCAGTACCGATGCCAGACCAACAAAGACGGGCATGGTCAAGTAGTGGCGAAGCAGTTCGCTCTTGCGCCAGCCGCTTGCCAGCAGGGTGCCAATAACATTGCTTTCACTTTCAATGGTGGCCCCCGTAAGCACGGTAAACACGAAAGCCATAATGGCAATAAGGACGAACAGTATGACGGTAAAAATAGTACGGTCGGCCGTAATGTCGTCTATAGCATAGCCGATGGCTTGGTTGTCGTCGGCGTCGATAAAGTCGGACACAACACTGTCGTTGTCCGTAAGCGCCTCTATCATGTCTTCTTCGATGTCGGTGCGCTGTGCAAGGTCGAGGCTCTGGTCGTTAAAAACGAAAGAGTAAGCATAGGCTTCACTGTCGGAGCTTAAGGTTTTAAGTCCGTCTGGCGTGACCTGGCCAACCGTAAAGGTAAGGGCATTTTGCACGAAGTCGGTGTTGTTTTCGAAAAGCGACTGGTAGTCGGGCAGGGTGCAGACGCCGACAATTTCGAAGTCCTTGCCTTCGAGCTTTACCGTATCGCCCACGTGCAAGTTGTGATTGTCCATAAACACGCGGTCAAGGGCAAGTTCACTTTCGCTCTGTGGGGCCCTGCCTTCAGCGTATGCAGCCAGGTTGATGGTGTTGCGGTTGGCATACATGCGGGCCTGGATGCCGGAAGCGCCGTCGCCCGATGCGTCAAGGTCAAGGGGAACCTGGCGATAAAAGTCCGGGTAGACCGTAACCCCCTGTTGTTCTACCGCCTTGATAGCTTCGTCGTCTGCTTCAAAGTCGCATACGAAGTGGCCGTCTTCAATCTGGTAGGTTTCCTTCATGCCATTCAGGATGGTTTCCATGCTGTTGGCTGCCAGCAAATAGCCACCGGTGAAGGCTACCGCGATAAGCATCATGAAGAACAAGCCCAAGTATTTGCCAATATTGTTACGTAGTTCTCGGGGGAAGCGTTTGTTGAGCGGGTTTGCCATGGCTTTGCGCCTACCATTCAAGCGACGCAGCAGGCTGCACATTGGTGTTCACGGAATCTTCCACGAGCTGGCCGTCGCGCAGGCGCAGAATGCGGTGCGCCATATGTTTGATAGCGTCGTTATGCGTAACGATAACAATGGTGCAGCCGTATTCGCGGTTTACCTGTTCCATGAGCGCCAGAATTTCCTTAGAGGTGTTGTAGTCAAGGGCGCCTGTTGGTTCGTCGCAAAGCAACAGGCCAGGGTTTTTCACGAGTGCACGACCAATGGCGCAGCGTTGCTGTTGGCCACCCGATATTTGATGGGGGAATTTCTTGCGATGTTCCCAAAGGCCAAGTGACTTCAGCAGCGGCTCCATAGGAAGCGGGTTGCTGGACAGGTATTCGCATACTTCGATGTTTTCCTGGACCGTTAAGTCGCCCACCAGGTTGTAGAACTGGAAAACGAATCCGAGTTCACGGCGACGATATTCCACGAGCTCGCGGTCGGATAGGGTAGTGAGTTCGGTTTCGCCCACGCGTATGCTGCCCGCATCCGCGGGTTCCAGCCCGCCAACGAGGTTCAAGAAGGTAGACTTGCCCGACCCGGAAGGTCCAAGCAGTACGCATATTTCGCCCCGGTAAAGAGTGGTGGTGATGCCGCGAAGTACTTCAACGTAGGCTTCGCCTTCACCATAATGTTTACAGAGGTCGGCAATTTGCAAATAGGCTTCTTCGCTCATGGCGTGCTCCTAAAAGTAAGAATTTATTAGTAAAAACTATAGCATAAAAGTAAACACTATCTAACATATATGTTAGACTAGGCTTACTATTAGCTCAATACAGTAATTAGTGTGCATGGAGCACAGAAATTGAAAGGACCAAATAATGGCAAAGATGGAAATGGGCTCTGAGGCGCAAGAGGTAACAAGCACAGGGGCATCTGAGGTAGTTAAAAACGACAAAAAGCTGCGCACGCGCGATCTTATTTATGCGGGTGCCTTCGGGGCCATTTATTTGGTAGTTATGCTCGCCATTGTAATGGGTTGTTCGGCTATACCTATTTTGTACCTGATGGCTCCCTTGTTCGTGGGTATCGTATGCGGCACTATTTATGAAATGTGCGTGCTGAAGGTACGCAAGTTTGGTGCTGCTCTTATTTTGGGTGTCTTGTTTGCCTTGGTGGCATGCGGGAGCAATATTATTGGCCTAGTACTCGCCATTGTATTTGCGCTTATTGCTGAACTCATTATTAAGGCAGGCAATTACAAGTCTAAGAAAATGTATCTGGCATCGTTTGTGGCATTCAATCTAAATATGGCATGCCCCTACACCATGTTGCAGTTCGCGCGTGATGAATTCTTGGCGCGTACCGTCGAATTTTACGGCCAAGCCCATGCTGACGCGCTCTCAGCTGTAGCACCTGACTGGATTTTGTGGGCCATTATGGGCCTGGCTATTCTTGGCGGCATTATCGGTGCCTTCGTGGCAAGCAAACTCATCGCGAAGCACTTCGCAGCAGCTGGCATCGTGTAATGGCGTCGCAGGTGGAGGCCTAGCTTGAACCTCGTGCGGACATGCTTTGTTTCGCCGTTCGTGAGGGCGGTGGGATAAATCATGAATTTCGAATTATATGGCGACGATAGTACGGGGGTCATAAAACTTGACCCCCGCACGAAGATGGTCATTTTTCTTTCCTGCGCCATTACCTCTATCAATATGTACAACGACCAGTACATGGCAGGCTATATTGCCGTACTCTGCCTTATCCTGGCGCTTTGCGGCAAACGCATCATGGCGCTCAAGGCCTTTGCTGCCTTTGCCGTTTTGTTCTTTCTGCGCTACTGCATCCAGATGCAGGGGACGGGGACGGGCGTAGCTATTAGCCTGGTTTCGGTGCTGCTGACCGTGTTCATCTTCATGTTCCCTATGGTGGTTTCCCTGCTTTTGCTTATCCAGACCACGCGCATCGGGCAGTTTCTGGCGGCTTTTCAAGCCATGCATTTACCTGCAGCGGCAGTTATTCCTGTGGCGGTGCTGTTCCGCTTTATCCCAACGGTGGCTGACGAACGTGCGGGTATTAACAAGGCCATGGCTTTCCGTGGTATTGAAATGACCATGGGCAATGTGGTCCGCCACCCGGCCCAGTCTATCGAACATTTACTTGTGCCTCTTTTGTTTTCAAGTGTTGACGTGATGGAAGAACTTGCCGCAGCGTCCGAGGCACGGGGACTGAGCACCAATTTGGTACGTACATCTTACGAAGAAGTGCGCTTACGTCCGCTGGACTATGTGGTCATGGCTGCGTTCATTGCATTTGCCGTTTACATGTTGACCTTTAGTGTTACGGGGCTCACAGGATGATTCGATTCGAAGATGTGAGTTTTCACTACGGTGGCCAACGGGGTACTGGCGAAGGGGTTGACCACCTGAACCTTCGTGTGGCCCCCGGTGAACTCGTGGTGCTTGTGGGTCGCAGCGGCTGCGGCAAGACTACGGTCACGCGCCTTATCAATGGGCTCGCACCCCACTTTTACGAAGGTGTTGTTGAAGGTGCTGTTTACGTAAATGATGTATGCGTGACCACGTCCGACCTTTCAAAAACACATGCGCTTGTGGGCAGTGTCTTCCAAAACCCTAAAAGCCAGTTCTTTAATGTGGACACCACCGGTGAGCTGGCATTTGGTTGTGAAAACCAGGCTTTGCCACGCGAAGAAATTCATGCACGCGTGATGCAAACCTGCGAAGATATGAAGCTTCATGCGCTCATGAATCGCAATATTTTCGACCTTTCTGGCGGCGAAAAGCAGCAGATTGCCTGCGGGTCAGCCTATGCTGCCCAGCCGCTCGTATTCGTGCTCGATGAACCGTCAAGCAACTTGGACCGTAAGGCTATTCGCCGTTTGCACGACATGTTGGTGCGCGTGAAGGACCAGGGCCGCACGGTGGTAGTAAGTGAACACCGCATCTACTACCTTATGGACGTGGCAGATCGCATCATCTATATGGACGATGGCTACATTGTTGCCGAGTATACACCAGACGAACTACGTGCTCTGAGTGAAGATGAACTGCATTCCTTGGGTCTGCGTACGCCAGATTTGGAAGATTTACGCGGGTCTTCAGGCGTGACGGGCGGGAAGGGCGAAGTAGCTGTTTCTTCCAAGCCTTCGGTCGAGGCGGTGGACCTGTCGTGCTACCGCGGGGGTAACCAGATTATCGACATCGAGCGGCTTGCCTTGCCTGAAAATAGTGTCATTGCCCTTATTGGTGACAACGGCTGCGGGAAGTCAACGCTTTCAGAAGCTCTTTGTGGCGTGGTGCCTTCCAATGGCAGCGTTGCCTTTGACGGCGAATTCTTTTCAAACAAGCAGCGCAGCCATCGCAGCTTCATGGTTATGCAGGACGTGAACCGCCAGCTGTTTAGTGAAACGGTCCTCGAAGAGGTCATGCTCAATTCCGATATTTCCGAAGCAGATGCGCGTGCCATTCTCGAACAACTTGACCTTGGCGATACGGTCAACCGGCATCCCGCGAGTCTTTCTGGCGGACAGAAGCAACGAGTGGCTATTGCAAGTGCCCTTTGTGCGGGCAAGGACATCGTGTTTTACGACGAACCTACAAGTGGTTTGGACCGGGCCGGCATGGAACGCTTTGCAGCCTTGCTTAAGTCCATGCGCGATCGCGTAAAAACCCAGGTCATCGTTACGCATGACCCAGAACTTATTATGCAGTCGTGCACGCATGCCCTCCGCATGGACAACGGCCGCGTAACGGGCTTATATCCGCTTGACGAAGACGGCAGGCAACGCGTGCTCTACTATTTCACGTCCGAAGACGACGGCAGCACGTCGCGTAGGCGCACGCGGGTGACGCCCTTGGGCAAGATCTTAAGCTATACCGGGCGCTTCAAGCGCACGACCGTCGCAGCCGCTGCTTTCATGACGCTGGGCGCCATCTTCCAGGTTCTACCTTTCCTTATTGTGTACTGGCTTATCAGCCGCGCACTTGCCGGCAGCCCGCCCACCGTACAGGAGGCTGCGCTTCCCCTTGTGGGTATTCTGGTGTGCCTGGTGCTCTATGCAATCCTCTACATTTATGGCTTACAGCTTTCACATCGTTCGGCCTTTGGTACGCTTGAAAACTTACGCTGTTCGCTTCAAGAAAAGTTGGAAGTACAGCCCTTGGGCAGCGTGGCCGATATGGGTACAGGAGCGCTTAAGAAACTATTCGTTGACGACGTGGAATCCATCGAGCTTTTGCTAGCGCACATGATTCCTGAAGGTATTGCCAACATTGCCGTGCCCACGGTGGTCATGCTTATCATGATGGCTGTTGACTGGCGGCTCGCCTTGCTCACCTTAATCATGATTGCCTTTGGTGTGAGCGCATCGGGTCAAATGTATGGGGTGGGCACCAAGTTCATGGGCAGCTACTTTGCGGCTACGAAACGCCTTAACAATACCATCATCGAATACGTCAATGGCATGGACGTCGTGCGCATGTTTAATCGCGACAGTGAATCGCTCACCAAATTCGAGCAAGCAGTTCATGGCTATCGCGACTTTGCCCTTGCCTGGTACAAAGTGTGCTGGCCATGGATGGCGGTATATGGCTCCATCTTCTTTACCTGCACTTTGTTCACCTTGCCCTTCGGTGCGTTCCTGGTGTTACTTGGGCAGCTAGAGCTACAGAATTACGTGCTCTGCTTGTGCCTGAGTTTTGGCATTGGGCCCCTGCTAGTAAATGTCATGCAGTTCGCAAGTGCCATTCCACAAGTGAACATGAAGATACAGACGCTCGAAAAGTCGCTCGACCGACTTCCTTTGCGCGTGTCTGAAAACGACTATACCGGCACGTCGCACACGGTTGAATTCAGTGATGTGCATTTCGGGTATGGCAATGACGAAGTACTCAAGGGCGTGAGCTTTACTGCTGAAGAAGGCCAGATGACCGCCTTGGTGGGGCCAAGCGGTTCAGGCAAGAGCACCATTGCGAAGTGCTTGACACATTACTACGACGTGGAAAGTGGGACCATTTGCCTGGGAGGGCAAAACATCTGCGACATGAGCCTGGAAGCGCTGTATAGCCAGCTTTCCTACGTTTCCCAGGAACAGTTCCTCTTCAACAAATCTATTCTGGAAAACATACGCGTTGGTAAGCCCGAGGCACGCGACGAAGAAGTGTTTGCCGCTGCCCGTGCGGCCCAGTGTGACGAATTCGTATTAAGCTTGCCAGACGCATACCATACGCAGGCGGGTGCAGCTGGTGGCATGCTTTCGGGTGGCCAGCGGCAGCGCATAGCATTTGCCCGCGCCTTGCTGAAGGATGCACCCGTGCTGGTGCTCGATGAAGCAACCGCCCACATTGACCCCGAAAATGCCGAAAAGATGAACGCTGCCGTGGCGGAACTAACGCGCAACAAAACACTTGTCGTCATTGCGCACCGCCTGAGTTCCATAGTGAACGCCGACAAGATTGTCGTGCTCGATGGCGGGCGTGTTGTTGACGAAGGCAGGCACGATGAATTGCTTGCCCGCTGTGCCATTTACCGCACGCTGTGGACTTCGTCTGAACAGGTTGATAGCTGGGCTTTGAACAGCGACCCCGTTGCCGTGAGCGACGTTGCTGTAAGCGAGTGTGGTGCATCATGCTAGGGCTTGTGCGACAGATTATGCAATTCTGCGGCCCCTATGCTAAGCGCATACGCTTGGCCTGGATCTTCTCTTTCTTGCGCGCCTTCTGCGCCAACGCGCCATTCGTAGTTGCAGTGGTGCTTATCAATATGCTCGTGGAAGGTAGCTTGAGGCCCGTGGGTTGCGTGGTCGCGGCAGTAGTTATGCTTGTGCTCATGGTGCTGCAGTCCCTGTTCCAACATGCGACGGATCGATTGCAGTCTACGGCTGGCTTCGAACTGTTTGCCGACAAACGCCTCGAACTTGCCAATCATTTGCGCCGCCTGCCTATGGGCTATTTCAGCGCAGGCAATCTGGGTAAGATTTCATCGGTGCTTTCGGCCGATATGGTGTTTATCGAAGAGCATTCCATGATGGTACTTGCTGAAATTGCATCGAATATTTTTGCGCAGTTTATTATTACGGTGTTCATGTTTGTGCTTAACCCGCTTGTCGGTCTTGCGGTGCTGGCTACGGAAGTGGTGGCCGTGCTGCTGGCGCAGCCGATGAACCGCGAAGCCATCGGGAATTCGGGGAAGCGGCAGCAAGCGGTCGAGGACCTGACGAGCGCTTTGCTCGAATACTTCGAAGGTCTGCGTATTATTAAGAGCTACAATCGCACGGGTGCTGGCGCAGCGGACCTGCGCGCAGGTTTTAGCCAGATGACCAGGGCAAATCTAGGATTTGAAGAAGAGCATGCACCCTGGATTCGTCGCCTGCATATTGTCTATGCCTTGGGTACAACGGCTGTGGTGGGGCTTTCTGTTTGGCTGTTGCAAACAGGTGGCATAGCCCAGGGCAGCTTTATTGGCGTTATGCTCTTTGCCTTCAGTCTGTTTTCACCGCTCAAGGCGCTTTACCAGTTGGACAGTCAGATAACCATCATGCAGGCTGCCCTTGATCGCTTGCAGGAAGTCTTTGCGGTAGAGGAAATCAACGACTCCGCCAGCACCGTGCCTTCCGTTGATTCTTTAGCTGGCGGCAAGATTCCCGAAATAGAATTCCGCGATGTGACCTTCGCTTACCAAGACAAGGATGTGCTGCACGGGGTGTCATTTGCGGTAGAGCGTGGCCAAGCGGTCGCACTCGTGGGGCAGAGTGGTTCCGGCAAGTCCACCATCGCCAATTTGTTGGCACGCTTCTGGGACATTAAAGACGGCTCCATTTTGCTTCGTGGTGTCGATATACGAAGCATGCCGCTTGCCCAGCTCATGGAAAACTTAAGCATGGTATTCCAGCGCGTGTACCTCTTCGATGATACGGTCTATAACAATATTGCCATGGGCAGACCCGAAGCGAGTGAAGAAGAAGTGCACGAAGCGGCTCGCAAGGCGCGTTGCTATGACTTTATTCGCACCTTGCCCTATGGTTTCAATACGCGCATTGGCGAAGGCGGGGCCACGCTTTCAGGCGGCGAAGCGCAGCGCATTAGTATCGCACGTGCCATTCTGAAAGACTCGCCGATTATTATTCTTGACGAAGCGACCGCCAACATCGACGCCGATAACGAAAGTGCCATTCAGGCCGCTATGACCGAATTGTGCCGCGACAAGACTACCATCGTCATTGCGCACCGCCTGAATACCATTGCCAGCGCAGACAAGGTTGTTGTCCTCGAGGACGGCCACGTGGTACAGCAGGGGACCAGTGAAGAACTGCTGGCCGAAGATGGCGTGTTTGCGCACATGGTAATCAGCGCACAGAACGCAGGGGAATGGAGCGAGAGCGCATGAATGAATCTGCAATCAAAATGATAGGGCTTGCTACCATGATAGTGTCGCTCTTTTTGATTCTGTTCGGCGCGCATGCATCTGAAGCGGGAGCATCGGATTTGGCAGGTACCGTGCTTGTTGTCATAGGTCTTCTTGCTCTGCTCGTGGGCACTATCTGGTATGTGGTGCTCAAGAAGGACTGAGCCAAGGGGCGGATGCGTTTGGTCCAAGGGCCATGTGATTTGTTCGCAGTAAGGTTTTTATGGGGCGTCCAGTGCAGCATAAGCAGAAAGCAATTGTCCTGGCATTGCTAGCCGCGGTGTTTTACGCCCTAAACGTGCCAGCTTCAAAGCTCTTGCTTGAGCACGTGGGTCCATTGTTTATGGCGGCTTTGCTTTATTTGGGTGCGGGAATAGGCGTGGGCGCACTTGCCCTCCTGCGGCGCAATAAACGCGAGCAGTCAAGTCGGCTTTCACGCGAAGACATGCCTTTTGTTCTGGGCATGATTGTGCTTGATATTGCTGCACCTATCCTACTTATGCTGGGCATTCGCGAAGGGACGGCATCGAACGCGGCCCTGTTGGGCAACTTCGAAATTGTGGCAACCACCATTATTGCCCTCGTTTTGTTTCATGAAGCGGTGACCCCGCGTCTTTGGACGGCCATTGCCTTCATCGTGGCTGCGAGCATTATCTTGTCCTTTGAAGGCGAAGCAAGTCTGCAGTTTTCGCGCGGTTCACTCTTCGTGCTGGCGGCAACGGCTTGCTGGGGTCTTGAAAACAATTGCACGCGCAAGATTTCTTCCAAAGATACCTACCAGATCGTGGTGCTGAAAGGCATCTTTTCAGGGCTGGGTGCCGCAGGTATTGCCCTCTGGGCAGGGGAGGCTGTTCCTTCGGTAAGCTTTATGCTTGCTGCCATGCTGCTTGGCTTCGTGGCATATGGGCTTAGCATCTTTTTATATGTGCGCGCGCAAAGTGTTCTTGGTGCAGCAAAGACAAGTGCCTATTATGCGGTTGCTCCTTTTGTCGCAGCCTTCCTGTCGTTTGCACTGCTGGGCGAGAAGCTTTCAGCAAGCTACCTTCTTGCATTCGCCTTGATGCTTGTTGGCACTGTTTTGGTGATGGCCGACACGCTTGCACGCAGGCATACTCATACCCATAGCCACACCTTCGTCCATGTGCACGATGGCGTGCGCCATGAACACACCATTACACATTCCCACGAACATCAACACTATCTTGGGGGCGGACCACATAAGCACGGGCATGTAGGAACGTTCCTGCCTGCACAGTCTGAGCACAAGGATTGTGCAGGCAGCTTACGTCATGCAGGAGAAACAAGGTCTTCTGAAACTCTCTCTTGACAAAAAGAATGTAACGTAATACGTTATACACCTGGTTAACGGAGGGTTTATATGGAAGATATTCTGGTTAGTTCGCGTATTTCCCGAGCAAAAAAAGAAGCGGGGGTGGGTGTACTGAAGGAATTAGGGGTCACCACTTCCGATCTTATTAACAGCGCCTTCGATTTTGTCATTGAAACCCATCAATTGCCAAGCACGGCTCCCAAAACCCAAACAAGGAAACAGCGTTCGAGTGGGCTTGCCAGCTTCATCGCTGAAAGCACCTTAGCGGTCGACTGGGGTGGAGACGCGCGCTCTTATAAAGACATCCTGCGTGAGCGAAGGGTCTCTGACTATGAATCTCTTGCTTGATACCAATGTCGTTATAGACTACGTAGGCAAGCGCGAACCCTTTTATTCGGCGGCAGAAAAGCTCGTCATTGCCGGGTATTTTAAAGACGTGAAGCTTTGGGTGTCTGCGCAGTCAGTAAAGGACGCGTACTACGTATTGTCGGACAAAGTTAATCAACTTCATGTTCAACGAGCCCTGAGGCGTTTTTTAGACGAAGTGGGTGTAGTCTCGCTTTCTGCAGATGACGCCTTGCGTGGTCTCTATTTGGAATGGGAAGACTACGAAGACTGCATTATTTCGCTTTGCGCCATGCGCGCCAAGGCAGATTTTATTATTACGCGCGATGAAAAAGGCTTTGCTCGTTCAAGCGTGCCTATCAAGTCACCCACAGCTTGGGCAGAATACATGCAAACAAATCACCATTTTGAATACGACTGGTTGAATTGCAAACTCAGCCGAACACCTTGAGGAATTAGGTCGTTTTCGCAGTTAGCCGAACACCCAATGAGTCTCCTTTAACTCATTGGGTGTTCTC
>CAJOJB010000011.1 GCA_905234635.1 uncultured Eggerthellaceae bacterium
ACCGCTGCGTCGGTTGCGCAAGCCGTTTTGTTTGTTTCGTCCTGTTGCGCCATGGCAACCCCCTTCGTTTCATTTTTTCAATAATACCAGGAGAAACGCCCTTACACATCAGCAACTTACCCTGCAGCGTAAGCTCGGCAGCGAACGAACAGGGCACACATCGCTTATAGCACGGGCTCTAACAAATCTTCTATGCGGCAGCCCAGCACCAATGCCAACCTGCGCACATTACCCACTGCTGCCTTATTGATGTCTTTCTTTCCTTCTTCATACTGCTGAATACTCCGCATTGAAATGCCCGTTTTAAGGGCAAGCTGACCTTGGGTAAGCCCAGCAGCATTTCGAATTCGACGCAATGAACAAGGCTTGGAACGGCGCTGAAGTTCTTCGCTTATTACATTGACAATGTCCTGTTCAGATTTGTCTTGGCACCAGGTGTACATTTCACGCAAATCGGCATAGCTCATGCGCTCGAACACCTGCGCATACGTACAACCAGTAACCACCTGGAACAGGCCAAGCATGTACCCTACCCAATAGTCTGCCGTAGTGGGCATACGGGAAGGATTAGGCACATCGGGCGACATACCGCATTTCTCGCGTGCCCACATAAGAAGTTCCACCCCAGAGCGCCCAGCCACAAAATGCGGGTTTTGGTATTCAAGTTGTTCTGCTAGGCCAGAAGCAATAAGCACATGGGCAGCTTCCTGCCCACGCATGCCGCAACAGTTCACGGCAGTATCAAAAAAGGTTCCCAGTTTTTCGCGGAGCTCTTCTTCGTAGAGCCCGTCGTTAAACCTGATGAATGCATACTCGACACTGACCATAGCCTACACCTCCACCAAGTCAAAAATGCGTTTACCAGGCACTTTGCCCTTTGCGTGGCGCATGCCTGCAAACGACGCCCGCGCTTCCGAGTCGCGCCTTTCCCAGCGTGGATACCACTGCGCGGCATATACCTGTTCCGCACCTTCGAAACGAATAGCGCGAAATGCCTTGGGCGAACGAAGCACCACCTGCTGGCCAAGTTCGCCAAGCCGCAGCGCTTCGGCTGCTTGGATTTCGGTGATAGTTCCACTTACAAATGCGCGCGCAATGCTGAAATAACTGTCGTCCGCACGATAGCCAACAACAAGATCTGCCCCCGTAAGATCTACATGATATTGCCTGATAAACGCGTCTTTTACCTGGAAAGCATTCCATTCCATGTCAAAGATTCTATGTTCCATGAGTACGGCAAGCCAGGCCAAAACGCCCTGTTCATGTTCGTCTAAGTTGAGAATGGTAAGCTTAGTTTCGTCGATAGAATACTGGTTGCAAAAACCGTCTACCCCAGGGCGATTGCAAGCCCATTCACACGCAAGCCCCTTGTCGAGCGTGCAATAAAAGCCTGCCCCATAGTCGTTATATGGGTAGCATTTCTTTATGTTTGGACGCTCCACACGTTCAGGTGACCCATGAAAAAGAATCATAGTACCCCCTTTACACTTTTTAGAGAATATACCACTCTTTAGAGTGTATTTGCTTGTAAAAACAAAAATGAGATAATACGCACGGAAAAGGAGGCGCTATGAAAACCTTTGAACTCCAAACCAAGGCCTTTGAATTCGTAGATATTACCGCGCAGGTGCGCGAAGCAGTTGCGGAAGCGGGTGTGAACGAAGGCTTGTGCTGCGTGTATTGCCCTCACACCACAGCGGCCATTACCATCAACGAAAATGCCGACCCCGACGTATTGCACGACCTGAAGATGGCGCTTTCCGACACCTTCCCCAACCGCGAAGAATTCCTGCACGCGGAAGGCAACAGCCACGCACATATGAAGTCGAGCGTTGTGGGTGCTTCGGAGCTTATTCCCATAAGTGGCGGTAAGCTGGTGTTGGGCACCTGGCAGGGCATTTATTTCTGCGAGTTCGATGGCCCACGCACGCGCAAGTTCTACGTGCAGGTTATTGGTTCATAACAAATACGATTCTTGAGACTTGGAGGCAACATGAAAGCGGATCGTTTGAATAACTTGGCAATACTGGCTGCTAGCTTCGTCCTTGTAGCTGGTCTTTTGGCAGGGTGTGCAGCACAGCAAACTGCGTCTTCGCAAGCTGCCGCAAGTGCAGACGCTAGTGCTACCGCAAGTGCAGACGCCACCCAAGCTGCCGCAGACGCCACGAGCCAAAACCGGGGTGACGTCCAATACGTTCTCTACCTTGGCACGAACGACAAAGACACCGACGAACCAGTACACACGCCAGAACAATCGAAAGAAATTGCGAAGAACATCCTTATAGAACACTTTGGTGGCTACACCATTCAAGATGCTGAAGGCGGCTGGATTGGCGACGATGGCACGGAATACCAGGAATACACTATGGTCATTTACCTAAGTGACACCAACCTGGACGACGTGCATAAGGTCTGCGACGTGCTGATTAAGGAATTCAACCAGAGCTCAATCCTTATCCAGACAAATAAAACGAGTACTGAATTCTACGAAGGCGCATAAGCGCGAATTATCGCGAACTACTACACATAGGCGGGCGGTAGGAAATTTGTGCGGCTGCCCTACCAGGAAAGCTGGAAGGCGGTGCGCGGCGTGTCGTCGAAATTGAACACGGTACCGCAGCGCGCAAACCCTGCCTTTTCGATGCAGTGCAGCATAATACTGTTGTTTGCGTGCGTATCTATGCGCAATTCGTGTATACCTGCTTGCGTAGCCTGCTCACGCGCGAACTGAACCGCCGCGTTAAAGATGCCGCGTGCCTGCCCATCGCTTGCAATGCGATGGATAGCGAAATAAGGTTTATCGTTCGGCCAGGCGCCATCCACAATGACCTCGTACATGGGATCGTCCTCTTTGAGCAGGACGAATACCCCATGAATACCCGTTTCGTCTTCCAACACATAGTTGAGGCCGGTTTCGATGTCTTCACGCACGACGTCTTCAGGAGGCCAGAAGTCCTTCCACTGAGTTGGATTACCGTTTTCGCGCATGGTCTGGCGCGCCGCGGCGTACACCCGCAGGATTTCGGGAAGATCGTCGTATGTTGGCCGCCGAATGTTCATGTGCAAAAGTGTAGCAGCAAACGAAAGCCGCCGGGCAATTTCCTGGCGGCTTTTTTAGGGGGTTTCTCTCTTCTCTGGAGCTTCTTGCGGAACAAAAGCCTTACGCCAGCTGGCGCAAACCTGTGGCGGTAACGTCGGTCAGACCAATAAAGCGCTTCAGGCCCAAGGAAATAGTGGCATCTTCTTCCAGGGGAATGAGCGTGTTTTCCATAATGACCGAACCAAGTTCGCCTTCAAACGTGCGGCGCCCCGGCTTGGCGGCTGCATCTTCCACTTCGTCGCTCTTAATAAGATCAATAATCAGTTCCGGCGCACCACCGCAGCAGCCCGCAGGCGAAATGGTATGCAGCAGCACGTTGGTACGACCTTTCTTTTCCATGTAGCTACGCAGGTCTTCGCTGTACTCAATCTTCATGCTTGTTCCTTTCAAAGGGCATGCGCTGGCATTTGCAAACTGCCAGTACACATGCGGTGCTTACATTGCTGAGTTTGCGCTGCCCATAGTAAGTAGAAAACGGCTGATTATCTGCGACTTTGTCACTAACTCTGGCAAACGATATGAAATCGCCCGCGAATACCTAGTATTTTGCTAGGATTTACGAATAGTCAACAATGGTATATTCGAAGGACGGGGCTGCACGGCATTCCAGCAGGACCTCTGGCTCGCAGCAAAGCGTTCTCGCAAGAGCAAGTACATAGTCAGCCCGCGCATGATTAAAACAAACTGCGTGTCCAGAACCATTTCTTAGCTTGCCAATAAACGTAGTGCTGCCTGCCCTTTTTGTCTTAAATCTGGACGCAATACCAGCCATGCAGGACTCAGGTTGTCTGCTAGTACCTCTGCAACACACCTAATTCGTTTTTTATCCGAACCATGCATGCGCCCACGTTCGGAGTAAGCATCTGTTATTAACGACGCTAACAGGGCGACATCTTGCAGATGTCGCTCTTTCTCCCTTTTATCATTTGCATATGCCGCGCATTTCAAGACAAGCATTCCCAATAAATCGGGAATTGCAATTTGAGCCTTTCTTGTTGCAGATGCAACATTCAGCGTCATTTTCCGCTCAATAGCCTGTGCACCTCCAGGAACCGACATGGTCTTCCATGCACCAATGCGTGTAGCACGATCCCTGCTTTTTGGAAGATGGTCAGCAACAAGCACGTCCACGATTATCCCATCTGACCTTTTTAGCCTATGAAAGCTTCCGCCTTTAAGCGCTGGAGCTATCGGCTTAAATCCTTTTGTCTCTAACACCGCGACAACGGAACTAACCTGTGTAGACGACAGCAATATGTCAAGCAGCATATCAACATCAACAGTAGCCCTTGAATATACGCCATTAATCTGTGCATGCGCCTGAACGGCTAAACCGCCCACGAGAAGCCAATGGCCTGGATTTATGGCCTCGCTAATATCGAGCACGCAAGCCCAGGCGGGTTCTTGCTCTGAAACATTAAGCACAGGAATAGGCATCGAGCAACTCCTCAAGTTTGCCGATTCCTGCACTGTGTTCGCGCGCATCAAGGCTTTCCGCTAGGTCGGCAGCACGCAAAGCAATGGGTACCTTGGATTCAGTGGTTTCGGGTAACCAGGAAGCCACATGTACAATCGCATTTCCATATGGATCGGGTATAAGCGAATAACGCGATGATAGCTCATCAATTTGATTTAAGGTTGCATAACCATCCACTAAATTAGCATTAGATACGAGCGAAAATGCTTTGTCACCCCCATCTGTAAAAACAAGTTCTGCAGACAAGGCTTCTAAGGCCGAGGTTTCAACCCGAAAAGTTCGCGCAGCACTACGCCGGCGGGCCTGCCATACTAGGTCCTTAGCTGAAATAGTCGCAAGTCGCAAACGCAAACGGCGCATTTGGTGATAATCCAACCAAGGAGCATTGAGCCCAGACAAAACCCACAGGGCAGCAAAGGCAGTTTGGGGATCCAAAGGACGCCCTTTTCCTTCACGCATCTGACGGTATTTTGCAACGGACAAGGCATCTACGAGATATTGCCCATTGGAGGTTTGCCATGCATCCAAATCGCCATTATGTACAAGTTCTCTTACTTGATGAGGCGTAACCTCAAGCTGTTTGGCCGCAAAGCTTACAACTGCATATTCATATGTAGGTACACTATTCATATTTACATATATAGTACTATGTCGTATCTATTATGTAAACTATAATATAGTCATTAACACAGCGCCTTATTGAATCCAGGCAGAGCCTTTGCTACCATCCTTTTTATGAACTGCAGCCACCCTGAGATACATCCAGAAATGCAGTCTGAATACGACTTCACAAACGCTCGCCCAAATCCTTAGTCATGGGGTTTAGGGTCATTAAGCAGGTACAATATAGTCATGCAATTCATGCACAAGCACTAGTCATAGTAAGACCTGGAGGTGAAGATGGGCTTTGACCAGCTAAAAGAACTTAATCCGCTGCTGCAGCACATCGACACCATGCAGGAGCGCATCGATGGCATAAAGAATGCCCACCCCGACGCCTACGTGCGAATTATGGAATCTTGGGCAATCGAGTCAACCTACAACTCTAACAATATCGAAGGAAGCACCCTTTCGCTTGGCGACACTGCCCTACTCTACGAAGGAGCGCAAGTCGAAGGATCCGCTGAAGACATCCAGCAGGCAGAAGGTGGTTTTGCGGCCCTCCGATTCCTGAATAAAGCAATTGCGGAAGACGAGGAATTCAGCGAAGCCTTAATCAAGCGTGCGCATGAACTTGCTTTTGCCGAAGCAAAAGACCCCAGCACACGAGGTACGTATCGTACGGTCGAAGTTGAAATTACAGGCACAAATTTTCAGCCCACCCCTGTTGCTTATATCGCAGAGCGCATGGCGGAAATCGTGTCATCCTGCCTACGGTCAAAGGTTCACCCTGTTATAACGTCGGCGCTGTTCCACCTAGAGTTCGAAAGCATTCACCCATTCGTTAACGCCAACGGCCGCACGGGAAGGCTTATGAGTAATTTTCTCCTTATGAGTGCAGGTTATGAGCCAGTTAACATCCGGGTAGAGTCGCGCAGTCGATACATTATGTCGCTCAGGGCCTTCCAGGACGCCGACGATCCATTTCCATTCGCGCAGTTCTTCTGTATAAACCTGGCAGAACGGCAGCTGAAAATACTTGCACTTCTGGAAGGCGAGAATACTACGGGCGAATTCGACCAGGTGTCTCTTGGGCGCGCCACAGCGGCCTACCTTGAGTCTTTTGAGAATGATGACCCGATAAATGACCCGATAAATTCACGCCAAAAAGACCTACTCGCGGCACTCAAGGCAGACGGCAGCGCCACCTATGAAGCGCTTGCCAAGAAACTAGGCGTTTCACCTGCAACCATTAAACGCGATTTAACAGTTCTGCGAAATCGGGGGCTTATCGAACGCAAGGGGTCTAATAAAACGGGTACCTGGGTTGTTATTGGCTGAAATAGATAAATATGGCTAGTTCAAACACAACAACCGCTTACAACAAGGATGACAGGCAGTCCATTGTCGAGTATGCAAGCATGCTTATTGGGTCGACGCTCCGTGAATCAACCGATGCTGAAGAAATAGCCGATATCAAAAGAAGTAAAGGTTCTTTTGGCGAAGCCGTCGAATACTACTATTTTGACCTCAAGAACAACAGCGATTCGGCTCCAGACTTTAAAGAAGCTGGCATCGAGCTAAAAACCACTCCTCTCAAACGTAATAAAGGCGGGGCACTTTCTGCAAAAGAGCGCCTTGTCTTGGGGATGATTAACTACATGACGGTGGTTGACGAAACATTCGAGACTAGCCATCTCATGGAAAAAGCCGACGACATTCTTCTGATTTCATATCTCTGGGAGCCCGACAAAGACCCTCTTGATTATGAGGTCGAAATCGTAGAACTTATAAGTCTCTCTGAACTTCCCAAGGGCGACCTTTCGCAAATTAAGCTCGACTGGGAAACCGTCGTAAACAAAGTTCGGAATGGCAGAGCACACGAAATCTCAGGGTCCGACACGCTCTACTTGGAAGCGTGTACCAAGGCGGCCAATGCACAAGCACGACGCAAACAGCCATATTCTGATATTGAAGCAAAACCACGCGCTTGGGCACTCAAAGCTTCGTTCATGACAGCCATGTCAAACCGCATTCTTGAAGGCATGCAATCTATCGAGCGCAAGGCCAGTGAAGCAGGGCTTGATTTGTTGGGCTTAGTAAAGAAACGCTTTGCACCTTACTACGGCATGACCGAGCAAGAACTTGGTGAACGCTTTGGCTACATCACGCCAGGAAAACGAAAGCCTAAAAACCTTTGCGCCCTGATTACAAGGCGTATCTTGGGAGTATCTGATGATGCAAAAATTGAAGAGTTTGAAAAAGCTGGCATAGTTCCTAAGACCATGCGGATAAAACGCAATGGTACTCCTAAAGAATCGGTTTCGTTTCCTAAATTTGACTATTTTGAACTTGCCGCCACCCCATTTGAGGAAAGCGATTTTGCCACCTATCTTGACCAGAAGTATCTTTTCGTTATCTATCGTGAAGACGAAGAAGGTGAGTATCGCCTGTCCGAAGTTGTTTTTTGGCAGATGCCCGAAGATGATTTGGAAGAAGCTGAACACTGTTATGAGGAAATGCGCTCACGCGTAAATAATGGCCACGCAGAAGATTCTGTAAAGGCAACCGAAAACCGCTGTTGCCACGTGCGCCCCCACGGGCGTGACAGCAATGATACGCTTCCCACTCCTCAAGGCGACCAGGTCGTCAAAAAGTGTTTCTGGCTCAACGCCCAATATCTCAAAACCGAAATTGCAAAGCTAACGCAGAAATAAAGTCTTGCTCTGTACCATAAATGGATCTTGATCTTATCTATCATATGCGCTAGAATGCATAGCAACGCAATACTTGGCACAGTAGCAAAGGAGAAACGTGCCATGAAAACTATCCGAGTCGCCGAGCTCTTCGCCGGCGTCGGGGGCTTCCGTCTAGGGCTGGACGGATACCATAGTCCCGACTACCCAGAATTCGAAATGCCTGCTGCAGGTCCTTTCAAGACAGTTTGGGCCAACCAGTGGGAACCACCCGGAAACGAATCGAAACAATTCGCCTGGCGTTGCTACGAACAACGTTTTGGCGAAGGCACGTGCGTTAATGAAGACATTGCAAAAGTTCTCGACTATTACGAACAGGGCAAACTTGATATACCCGACGTTGACATGGTGGTCGGTGGCTTCCCCTGCCAGGACTATTCGGTTGCAAAGCCCCTTTCTCAATCAGGTGGAATCGATGGCAAAAAAGGCGTGCTATGGTGGGAAATTTATCGTTTCCTCCTTTTAAAGAAGCCGCGTTATGTTTTGTTGGAAAACGTCGATCGCCTGCTCAAGAGTCCTGCTTCCCAGCGAGGCCGTGATTTTGCGATTATGCTTGCGTGTTTTGCAAACCTTGGATACGCAGTTGAATGGCGCGTAATCAATAGCGCCGAGTATGGCTTCCCTCAACGCCGCAAACGCGTGTACATTTTTGCAGAGCTAACCAATGACGAATGGAGCCTGGAAGAAAGAATACAACACGGCATTATCTCTTCGGCACTCCCAATTCATGAGCCTGATGCAGTCGAATCATTTGAAATACCCGACGACCCTTATGTCATTACCAAGAAGTTCAACAAGGGCGGCAAAGGTAAGTCTCCCTTCGGAACTGCTGGTGCCATGCAGAAACTGAACGTTGTTACCTATGATGCTGTAGAAAACTATGATGGCGTGCGCAAGACACTAGGCGACGTTATCGTTCCCGCCTCTGAGGTGCCAAAAGAGTTTTATGTTCCACGCAACAAGCTCGAGAAATGGAAGTATCTCAAGGGCTCAAAAAGCGAAATCCGCACCAAGAAAGCTGCCGACGGAACAGAGTTTACCTATCGCTATTCTGAAGGATCAATGGCATTCCCCGACCTGCTTTCTAACCCGTCTCGCACTATCCTGACTGGGGAAGGTGGTGCAGGGGCATCGCGTTTCAAGCATATTATTGAAGTTGATGGTAAGTACCGCAGGCTCGTACCCGACGAACTTGATCAATTGCAGGGCTTTCCCAAAGGCTGGACGAACACTGGTATGACAGACGGACATCGCGCTTTTTGCATGGGCAACGCCCTTGTAGTGGGTGTAGTTTATATAATTGCTAAAATTATAGGCAATTATTATAAGCTGGAGAATTCGAGAAAAGAGGCGGGTAATGAGCGAGATTGAGTTTGATACATTTGAAAATGTATTGCACAGAAAAATAGTTGTTATCCCCGATTATCAGCGCGATTACTCTTGGACTAAAGCTGAAATCGAAACCCTAGCAGAGGATATACAAGATTTATATGACAGAAATCTTGGAAAAACAAATGAGCCACTCTTTCTTGGGGCAATTGTTTTTATTCCTTTTGACAAAGATATATCTAGTACTGCAAAGCGCATTGAGAACAACAATAAATTAAGCACCTATAGGATTTTCAATGTAATCGACGGGCAACAGAGACTTGCGACGCTCTCGATACTCTTTATATCTATCAGAGACTATGCTAAGAAAAGAAACATTTCTTTCGACGAAGCCCAAACTCTAACAAATATGATTGATACAGGCAAAACAGATAGCGAAGGCAATCGTATTCCCCTTTTACATTTTTCTCATAGTAATACACAGAAGTGTTTTAACTCTTTTCTTTACCCCGAAACTAATGAAAAGTGCGACCGTCGCAAACAGGGCGCACGACGACTTTCCACTGCAAAAAGTATTTTTGATAAACGTCTTGCAGATTTCTTCGACAAATTTGATGATGACACAGCAAGCGAACACCTTGGTACATATGTTAATCAGCTTTTATATAATTTGGAATTCGTAGAAATAGACTGTAGAGAGGGATACGATGCTTTTCAGATATTCGAATCACTAAATTCTACAGGAATTCCCCTTACGCCAGCTGACCAAATTAAGAATTTGATATTAATGAATTCTGCAAACAAGGATGTTTCTTTGAGATCCTGGGAATCAATAGTTGAAAAAACAGGTGAAGATTACCTGGTTGACTTTTTGACTCAGTACATGTTCTGCAAACATAATCACCGTGTTTCAAAAAAAGATGTTTACAACGTTTTCAAAGACGTACTCAGCAAAACTGCAGTTTCTAACGTTTTGGATGAAATGTGTGAATTCTCAAAGCTATATGAATTTCTTCTCAGTCCTTCAGGTGATACTGAAGCAGCGTTGGCTATTAGAGATCTCAATGACTTAGGGCAACGACAGGTGTACGTCCCCTTACTTCTTGCTGCAAAAAGATTTGCATTCAAAAAACAGTTCGCACAAATCGCAGATTCGCTTCTTGTCTTTATAGTAAGACACCAGGTTTGCCTCCAGTCATCAAATAAACTGGATACTATTTTTTCAAATGCATGTGAAATAATAAAAAATGAAGCGAACACAGCGAAGGACATTATCAACTATTTCCGCAACCAGCAAATGGACGATGACTCCTTTGAAAAATCTTTTAGCGACCTCTCCTTCCAATACTCTGCCGCACCCCAACGGAAGGCAAAAGTATATCTTAAACGGATAGAAGAGAAAGAACGAGGTGCGGATACACCCCTTCCACTTAAAGAGTTTGAGCTTACTGTTGAACACATTATTCCAAAACAGCCAAGTATTGACGAACTAGAAAGCTGGGTCGGGAAAAAAGAGGCCGACAGAATAAGGAAAGAAGATCCCGAATTAGTCGATTTTTCTGAACGAACAATAATGAACGTTGGAAATCTTGCTTTGCTATATAGGCCAGAGAACTCCTCTGCTACAAATGGTACTTATGATGAAAAGAGAGCAAGCTACACTTCGGCAGTTATTGACGAAAACAAGAAAAACCGGGGTATACCTGCAGAAATATTTACCCTTATAAAGGAATTATTGGAGGACTACCCTTCAAGCTTTAATGCCAAATGCGTAGAAAGCAGAGCGGAAAAACTTGCTGAAAAAGCTAAAAATGCCTGGAAATAATTACTATAAGTCTGCTTTTTACAAACGTTGACTACGCGTTCTATTGAGATGTTTTATCTATAGCAAAAAACGCTACGGTTAGCCTTCTTGTTATCTTCTTTGAGCATTATCAGTTAATACTTTCAAACCGTAGTTGCAACTCATTACTCGCCCCAAGGTAAACCATTATTGCCAAGCAAGAAACTCTCGATACTTATAGCCCCTGACGCACTGCCGCCCACAACAACACGTTGGGCCTTTGGGTATTCCTTCAAGAACGCCGCCATACCACCTTGCGACTTCTTTCGACCGCTCTTCACTTCGATAGCAACCACATGCGCCTTATCGGAAAGAACAAAATCCACTTCGTTGGTGCCTTCGCGCCACCATTGCACCGAAAAGCCGTGCTCGGCAGACTGGCCCAAGAGATATGCCCCGACGGCGCTTTCCATCAAGTGACCACGCAATTCATCGTCCCCCAGAAGAAGCTCGCGCGCCCTGCCAGACGTAGACGTCATAAGCGACGTATCGTAAACCATAAACCATGGCGAAGACTTTCTACTGCGCACTTCTTTAGGGTGATACTTCTCCAAGCCACAAAGCATGCCAGCTTTGTCTAACAAATCCAAATAGTGCGCAAGGGTAGTAGTGTTACCCGCGTCTTGCAGCTGCCCAAGCATCTTCACATACGAAAGCTCCTGGGCGGAAAACTGCGTACCAAGCTCCAGCAAGGCACGCATAAGAGCCGGCTTGCGCACTTCTTCTTGTTCGAGAACATCGTTGGTTATAGTGGGTTCGATAATTGAGTTACGCATATAGTCACGCCAACGCTTTTCATCCCCTTTAAAGCGCGCGGCGCCAGGAAAGCCCCCGTAAAACAGAAAGTCTTCGAACGAGAAGTCAAATGCTTCACGACATTCAGTAAAGGTCCAATGCGTTGATCGGATGAGCTCGAACCTACCTTTAAGGGTGTCTTCCAGACCCTTGCGAATAAGCATGCTTGAGGACCCCGACAGAACAACCTTGAGGGGTGTATTGGTGCGCCGGTCGGCGTCCCAAAGCCCTTTTACAAGATTAGGCCACCCCTTCACTTTTTGAATTTCGTCTATAACAAGTATCACAAGCCCGCCAAGCTGTTCTTGCATATTACGCGCCTGCTGCCATTCCGCACTAACCCAATCGAGGCTTGGTGCAAGAACATCGTCAGCACTTACAGAATGAAATGGCAGGTCCACAACTTCGAGCGCTTGAGCAATCATGGTACTTTTGCCCGTCTGGCGCGGGCCTGCCACCACCTGAATGAGGGGATTATTGTCTTCGAGCATGCGCTGAACGATAGTTTGTACTTTTTCCCTTTTGAACATGGGTTTCCTTCTGAGTACTTATAGGTGAAGTATATCCTATTGAGTAATTTTGCTCAATATATTGAGTAAATTTACTCAATACACTGAGTAATTTTGAACTTTGTACTTTAAATATTTGCGCATTTCAACTTGAAACATTTGCGCAGACTATAAGTTCCTATTGGTATTACTACGAGCTTCTTAGACATTTGTTAGCACGAACAAAACCCGTCCCCTGTTCACAGGCGAGATTCCTGTTCACGGGGCTTTTGTTAGAATTTGCCTATGAATATGCGGAATCAATTACTTACCTATGCTCTGGAACACTTTGGCAGCAAGCCAGAATACCTGTTTGCGAGCTCGCCAGATACGTGCATTCTGCGCCACGCCGACAACCGCAAGTGGTACGCCATCTTCATGAACGTGCCGGCCAAAAATTTTGGTGTTACGGGCGAAGCAGGCAACGCGAACGGCGTGAGTGGCGCAAGTGGCGTGAGTGATACGGGCAATGCGGGCAGTGCGAGTGCGGGCGACGAACTGCTAAGCGTAATGAACGTGAAAGTTGACCCCGACGACTCCCCCGCACTCTGCATGCAGGCCGACATCTTCCCAGGCTACCACATGAATAAGAAACATTGGATTTCTATCCTGCTCGACCGCAGCGTTCCTCTACCCCTTATTGAGGAACTCCTAGAAGCAAGCTTCGAACTAACAGCTTAAAGTTTGGTGATTTCGTCCATGAGGGCGTCGACGATTTCGGCCTCGGTTACCTTGCGCAGGGTTTCGCCGTGCGCAAAAATGACGCCGCTTTCCTGCCCGCAAGCCACGCCAATGTCGGCATGCTTTGCTTCGCCCGGGCCATTCACCACGCAACCCATGACCGCCACCTTAATGGGCTTGGCCACCGTTTGCAGGCGATCTTCCACCTGCTTGGCCAGACCAATCAAGTCTACCTGGCAACGCCCGCACGTGGGGCAGCTGATAATTTCGGGCCCACGACGGCGCAGGTCAAGCGCGGAAAGCAGGGTCCAGCACGCGCGAATTTCCTGCACGGGGTCGTCGGTTAAGGAAATGCGCAGGGTGTCGCCAATGCCTTCTTCCAGCAAAATGCCCAAACCACTGGCGCTTTTTACCAAGCCTTGGAACAGGGTACCCGCTTCCGTTATGCCAATGTGCAGCGGCACCTGCGGAATGCGCTTGGCCAGCAAACGATAGGCTTCCACCGTGGTTGTAACGTCGGATGCCTTCGCACTTACCACCAGGTCGGTAAAACCGCGGCCTTCGAAATAGTCCACATAGCCCGCCGCCGATTCCGCCAACTTTTCAGGCAACGTTAAGTCTTCGCGAGCAGCCAGCGCGTCGTCCAAAGAACCCGCGTTCACGCCAATGCGAATGGGAATACCCGCAACGCCGGCTGCGTCGATTACCGGATTGGTAGCTTCCAGCCCGCCAATGTTGCCCGGGTTAATGCGCAACTTAGCAGCCCCACGCCGCGCCGCTTCAATGGCAATGTCCGCCGAAAAATGAATGTCGGCCACCACGGGCAGGGGCGACTGCTTGCACACAGCTTCAAAGGCGTCCAGGCATTCCTTGCGCGGTATGGCCATGCGCACCACTTCGCAACCCGCATCGGCCAGGGCTTGCGCCTGCGCTAGGTTGGCAGCCACGTCGTCGGGTGCCACGCACAGCATGGACTGCACCACACAGGGCGCACCACCACCCAGCGGCACTACGCCAACCATTACTTGTCGTGTTTGTTCGTTCGGTTTCATGCGCCTATTGTAACGCAGCGCAGCTTCTTCCTTATATACTTGCTTTTTATACTTGTTTATAGTAGGCTCAAAAACAGCCAGAAAGGAAGCACTATGGCACAACTTTCGCTTTATCTTGAAGAAACCGAAATGGACACCTTGCGCAAAGACGCCAAACGGGAAGGCGTTTCCCTTTCCCGCTATGCTGCGCGCCTTATCCGCGAAAACGCTGGCAAAAGCAGGTGGCCAGCTGGTTATTGGGAAAACGTTTACGGGGCACTTTCAGATTCGAGCTTCGCGCTTACCAACGAAGGGCTCGACTCTTCCCTGGACGACAGCGCAAACTGGTTTAAGTAGGCGCCTATGTTTGTTCTTGATTCATGCATTTGCATAGACCTTATGCGCGGCGCACTGCCTTACGCCTATAAGCTTATGAGTGAAAGTGACCCTGCTCTTTTCAAAGTACCCGCGGTAGTGGCCGCAGAGCTGTTCTATGGCGCCGAAAACAGCGCCCACCCTACTGAAAACTATTTGCTGGTCGAACGCTTCCTGCAGCCTTATGAAATCCTTCCCTTCAATGAAGCATGTGCGAGGGCTTACGCCCCTATTCGCCACGGACTCAGAGAAAAGGGAAAGCCCATCGGGCCAAACGACCTGCTTATTGCCGCCACAGCCATTGCCAACCAAGCAACGCTTGTGAGCAACAATAGTAAGGAATTTGCGCGCATTGAAGGCCTGCGCCTAGAAAACTGGTACGAAGTAGAAATGTAGACAGCTTTGGCACCCCTGCTTGGTACTAGCCCCAGTTACCGAAGACGAAGCGTTGGACGTCTTGGTTCACCATAAATATAAAGAAGAGCATGAACAAGGCCACACCTGCCAGCGACAAAGAATTTAAGACCTTGGGCGAAATGGCCTTGCCGCGAATCTTCTGGTAGATTTCCACCACGAAGCGCCCACCGTCGAGGGGTGGGATGGGCAGCATATTCATAAGTCCCAGTGAAACAGAAAGCATCGCCGAAAAACTAAGTGCCGTAACCAAGCCCTGTTCAAAAGCCGTTTTTGAAAGCACAGCAATGCCCACGAGCGACGTGGAATTCGAAACAGTTTCCGCTGCTGTCTGCGGGTTGAACAGCCCCAGGATGGCCACAAACACCATGCCAATATAGCTAAAGCCCGCCTTAATGGACGTCCATGGGTCCACAATAATATGCGTAATTTCGCCTGTTTCGGTATTTTGCACGTCGTAGCCAATGACGGAATAAATAAGCACGAATGCCAGCATCGCAAAAAGTAGGTTCATGCCAGGTCCCGCAATGAGAATAACGCAACGCTTCCAGAACGGCAGGCTGCGATAGGTGCGCGCCCGTTCCGCTTCGAAGAAGGCCTGTACGTCTTCCAAGGGGCGCGGGCTCCCCTCGGCCCCTGCGGGAATATGCGCAAGCGCTGCCTGGGTAGCAGGATTAGGCGCAACAGGGATACCCGCCGCAGCAGAGGCACCCTGGGTCGCCTCCGCGTTCCAGCCAGCTTCAAGCTTTACAGGAAGCTTTGCCTGCTCCGCAGGTGCTTTGACCGCGTGCTTGTTGTAATCGAGCGCCTCGGGGGTACGATAGGTGTTGTACTTGTCCTTCTTATTTGGACCAGTAATACTGCCCCACTCAACCAGTTCTTCAAGCGCCGTATAGGCATCGTCTTCAGAAATGCCCAGTTCATGGGCCACATCTTCCATCACTACCGTACCACGCGCATACACACAGCGCAGGACGCGCGCCAGGTGCGGGCTTTCTTCGCCCACGCCCATGCCGCACACACGCGCATAGCCACCCAGCGGAATGGCCGTCACGCCAAACTTGGTTTCCCCGCGCTTAAAGCCAATGTGCGGACCAGGCAAACCCAGCATGAATTCAGTCACGCGCACGCCAAAAGCACGAGCCGCCAGATAATGCCCGCCTTCGTGTATGAACACCAATAGCCCCAGGACTATGGTGGCGTATATGACCATCATTACAATATCCATCAGATGAAATCTTCCGCTTGTTTGCGCGCCCAGGCGTCCACTTCAAGCAATTGTTCAATGCTTGTTACTTTTTCTCCATGGTGCGCATTCATTACTGCTTCCACGCAGTCGGCTATCCCTAAGTAGCTCAGGCGCTTGTCCAGGAAAGCCGCCACAGCAATTTCATTAGCCGCATTCATAACGCACGGAAGCGAGCCGCCTGCCTGCCCCGCCTGGCGTGCTAAAGCCAAGCAGCGGAAGGTTTCGGTGTCGGGCGCAGCAAAGTCCAGGCTGCCCATCTGCGTGAAGTCGAGCGGAGCAACGGGGGCGTCCCAGCGGTCGGGGTACGAAAGCGCAAACTGAATGGGAATGCGCATGTCGGTGGTGCCCAAATGGGCCTTCACACTGCCATCGGAAAATTCGACCATAGAATGAATGGCACTTTGCGGCTGAACCACCACGCGAATCTTGTCGTAGGGCATATTGAACAGGTGGTGGGCTTCAATAACTTCCAGGCCCTTATTCATAAGCGTGGACGAGTCGATGGTGATCTTCGGACCCATGTTCCACGTGGGGTGCGCCAGCGCTTCTTCGGGGGTAACGTGCTCCAGTTCAGCGCGCGTACGTCCGCGGAAAGGCCCGCCCGAAGCGGTTACCCACAGCGCCGTCACTTCTTCGGCGCGCTCCCCCAGCAGGCACTGGTAAATGGCCCCGTGTTCAGAGTCGATAGGCATAAGCGCGCCCGCAGGACCCGTGGCTGGCGCAACACCTGCTGCGCGCCGTGCTTCGTCTACCTGG
>CAJOJB010000012.1:0-18263 GCA_905234635.1 uncultured Eggerthellaceae bacterium
CTCGCCATTCACGGGATTGATAACGTAGCGCCCCGTGAAGACGCCGTGCTTTTCGCGTTCGCCCTGGGCACGTTCGACGGCGGAAACCTTCGAAGCGGCTTCCACCAATGCACGCACTTCTTCTTCATGGCCCGCGCCTTCAACGAATTCCGCGAGCCCGGGGTATTCGGGCGCCAGCAGGAAGAAGCTGCAGCCGAACAGCGTGTCGGCACGCGTCGTGAAGACGGTGATATATTCCCCCGTGGCTGCGCCGTCGAGACCCACCACTTCGAACTCAACTTCGGCGCCTTCGCTGCGTCCAATCCAGTTCGCCTGCTGTTGCTTCACGCGTTCGGGCCAACCGTCCAGCTGGTCCAGGTCGTCCAGCAGCTCCTGCGCGTAGTCGGTAATCTTGAAGTACCACTGTGTCAGGTCGCGCTTTTCCACTTCGCTGTGGCAGCGCCAGCAGGTGCCTTCTTCAACCTGTTCGTTGGCGAGCACCGTCTTGCAGTCGGGGCACCAATTCACGGGCGAATTTTTGCGTTCGACCAGGCCACGTTCCCAGAACTTCAGGAACAGCCACTGGCCCCAGCGATAGTATTCGGGGTCGCAGGCCACTACCTTGCGGTCCCAATCGTAAGAAAAGCCCATGCGCTGAAAGCTGGCCTGCTGGGTGGCAATGTTTTCATAGGTCCACTTTGCAGGATGGCTGTTGCGCTTGATGGCCGCATTTTCCGCAGGCAAGCCAAAAGCGTCCCAGCCCATGGGATGCAGCACGTCAAAACCGCGCATGGTGGAATAGCGCGCTATCACGTCTCCATAGGTGTAATTGGACACATGGCCCATATGAATATCGCCCGAAGGATACGGGAACATTTCAAGCACGTATTTGCGCGGACGGTCGCCGTCGTTGGGCACCTTGTACGCGTCGGCTTCTTCCCACGCCTTCTGCAGACGCGGCTCTATTTCGTGCGGATCGTATTGCTTCATGCGGGCCTTCCTTTACGCGTTTTTGCGTTCAAACGTATCGCACATTATAGAACAGAAAGACTACGCCAAGGGGTCGAATTCATCGTCTTCACCAGCCTCCACGCTGGCCCAATAATCGTCTTCGGCACTTTCGTCGTAGATAACCAACTTATTGCCCATTGCACCGCAAAAAGGGCAGACGGCATCTTCTAGGCTTTCCGTTTCGAAGATACGTCCGCAAGGAATGCACTTTACTTTTACCATAGTTTTCTCCTTCGCAAGCGTTGTCGTGCGGTTATTATGACGCTTGGAGCGGCTGTGCGCCGTAGCAAAATCACGAAAGGACAAGACATGACACAGACAACAAGGTATGCGGCTCGTTTCGGCTTACTGGTAGTGGTAACCGCCTGCCTGCTCGCTCTTGTGGGCTGCGCAGCCGGCGAACGTACGGTGGTGGTGCCAGAAGGAGGCGCCGCGCCCACGATTACCGTGAACGCCACGAGCGAAGTAAAGGTGGTCCCCGACAAGGCCCAGATTGGTGTCGCGGTTACCACGCAGGCCCAAACTGCTGCCGAAACGCAGGAGCAAAACGCCGCAGGAATAAATGCGGTTATCGACGCATTGAAGGCATTGGGTATCGACGAAAAGAGTATCCAGACCACCTACACCTATCTAAACCCGCGCTATGACTATGCAAGCCCCCTGTACTATGGTGCAGCAGGGCCTGAAGAAGGCGTGTCGGGGGAATCGGAAGAAATCCTAGCTGAAGGCCCCGAAATTGCCGCTGATTCTGCAAGCAGTACCAATATCGTGGGCTACGAAATGACCACGAACCTTTCGGTAAAGGACCTGAACATCGACCAGGTGAGCGAAGTGCTGCAGGCATGCGTGGCAGCAGGCGCCAACAATACCGACGGCATCCAGTACTACAGCAGCGAATACGACGCCAAGTACGCCGAAGCGCTGGCGGCCGCCGTGGAAGCTGCCCGCGCAAAGGCCGAGGTGCTCGCGAACGCGAGTGGCGTAAAGCTGGGCAGTGTCTACAGCGTAACCGAAGGCTACCAAAATATGGCCGTGCGCTACGACACAGGCATGGCGATGGAAGCCGACGATTCCGCCATGAAGGTTATGCCTGGTGAAGTGGACGTAAGCGCCAGCGTAACGGTTGCGTATGAAGTTGCGTAGTTGGCTGGCTGGGAAGCGTCTCGCTGGGCAGGCTGCGAATAGTTGGGGTATGCTACGGCAAAGCCAGCCACACCCACCGTAAGGATTACGACCGCCAAGATGGATGCAATTGCGGTTACTCTTACAGAAGTCTTGTCAATCATTTTTCTCTCCTTCTTTCTGTTCGCTCGTATGCGAAATGCCTTTACGTTTTCATATGTGCTCGAGCTTGCAGGAGTATCTTCGCAAACAAAACTGAGAGAAAGCTGAGAGAGTTTTTAGGCGACTATTGGCGGTGTGTGGTTGGGGGTTTTCGGTGTTTGCCGTGGCGGGCCTGCGGAGCGACCTAGGCGACTATGCCGCCGCCCAAACAGATTTTGTCCTGGTACAAAACCACGGACTGACCTGGGGCGACGCGTTCTTGCGGCGTGCTGAAGTTGATAGTTGCACCCGCTTCTCCTTGCGGCACAAACCTGGCTTCTACCAGCTGGCCAGTATGGCGCGTGCGTACCAGATAGCTGCCTTCCGCAGGTGTTTCGCCGTCAAGCCAGGTGCAGTTTTCTAGCTTAAGTTCGGTGGTTTGCAGGCTTTCCGCGCGCGGGTTATGCGAAACATACACTTCGTTGGCAGCCATGTCCTTGCCTACCACGTAATACGGTTGTCCACCGCCCACGCCAAGGCCCTTGCGCTGACCAAGCGTAAAGAAGAGCGCTCCGTCGTGAGCACCAACCACTTCGCTGGTGTCGGCGTCGATAATCTTCCCAGGATTCGGTTCCACATACATGCGCAAAAAGTCCTGGATGGGCGCTTCGCCAATAAAGCAGATGCCTTGACTGTCGGGCTTTTGCGCCGCGGGCAGATCACGCTGCGTCGCCATTTCGCGCACCTGATCTTTGGTATACGCGCCCAACGGGAACAAAGTGTGCTGCAAGGCGCGCTGTCCCATGCGATACAGGAAGTAGGTTTGGTCCTTGTGGTCGTCGGTGGCGCGGAGTAAGTGGCACATGGGGTGTGTGCTTTCGGGCTGGCGTGGCTGTACTGGTTCGGCCTGGGCTGGGCGCACTGGTTCGGCCTGACGTGGCTGTGCTGGTTCGGCCTGGGCTTCGCCAGCATTACCAACCTGGGCATAATGGCCTGTCGCAATATAGTCGAAGCCTTCGTTAAGCGCCGTGTCCAAGAACAGGCCAAATTTCACGTCCTGGTTGCACATGATGTCGGGGTTGGGCGTGCGGCCCGCTTCGTATTCGCGCACCAGGTAGTCCACCACGTCGCGCTTGTAGGCTTCTTGGAAATCGTAAACACGCAGGTCTATGCCGAGCTTCACGGCCGTGCGCTTGGCATACGCCAGGTCTTCGGCCCAAGGGCACTGCATGCCAGGCACGTCCAGCGTCCAATTTTTCATGTACGCGCCGGTAACCTGGTGGCCCGCTTCCACCAAAAGCGCCGCCGCAACAGACGAATCCACGCCGCCGCTCATGCCTACTAATACTTTAGTCATGAGCTGACTCTTTCGTATTCGGAACGAACGACGCGTATGATAATTTCAGCTGCGCGGGCAGTGTTTTCTTCCGTTGAAAGGCGGCCCAGGGTTAGGCGCAGGGAACCGTCGGCCACTTCAGGGGGCAGACCAATGGCTTCCAGCACGTGGCTGCGCGTGGCTTTGTTGGCCGCACAGGCTGCGCCCGTTGCCACGTACACCCCTTCATTTTCGAGCAGATAGACCAAACGTTCTGCATCCAATCCGGAGAAGGATATGTGCAAAAGACCTGGTAAACAGCGCTTTTTATGGCCCGAAACCACAGCTTCGGGGAACGCTTCTAAAAGCTGATGCTGCAAAGTTTTACGAAGTGCAAGCAAGCGTGCGGCTTCGTCCTTGCGGCCATCCACGGCAATTTGGAGGGCCCGCGCGAAACCAAGAGCACCCGCCACGTTTTCCGTACCGCTGCGCAGGCCTCGTTCCTGCCCGCCGCCCAACACCAGTGGCTCAAGCTGCACGCCGCGCGCCGTCCATAAAAGACCAACCTGCTTGGGGCCGTAAATTTTCGCCGCGTTGAGGGTGAGCATGTCCACTCCGAGCGTGGACACATTTACATCCAGCTGACCTGCGCATTGCGAGGCATCGGAGTGCAAGTACAGCGGTGTCGTGTTGCCTTCCATCAGGCGTTGCTGGCGCACACTTTGCACCACTTCGGAAATGGCGCGCAGGGGCTGCACCGTGCCAATTTCGTTGTTGGCCAGGCCGATGCTTATCAGTACAGTTTGAGACTGGAT
This sequence comes from uncultured Eggerthellaceae bacterium, assembly GCA_905234635.1. Taxonomy (GTDB): domain Bacteria; phylum Actinomycetota; class Coriobacteriia; order Coriobacteriales; family Eggerthellaceae; genus CACXMZ01. Next base: position 4,384 of record CAJOJB010000012.1, read on the forward strand.
GGCAGCGCGCACTGCTTCGGGGTCTACCAGGCCATGATGGTTCACAGGCACAAGCGTGTGCGGGTGGGCTTGCGCGCAAGCAAGCACGGCAGAATGCTCGATGGCCGTGGTAACCACATGGGCCACTTCATGTACGTTTCTGGTTGTCGGGGAAATATCCTCCTGTGGGAAAATATCCTCCGACCCCAATTTCCCATTTTTGGGAAAATATCCTCCGACCCCAATTTCCCATTTTTGGGAAATATCCTCCGACCCCAATTTCCCAAAAAGGACGGAGAAGGCGAGGTTGACGGATTCAGTGGCACCGGCAGTCAGGATTATTTCGGCGGGCTTGGCACCAATCGCATGAGCCAAGTCTGCACGCGCGCCCTCAAAGGCATGGCGCGTTTCCCATGCGGGCGCATAGGGAGCCGACGGGTTGAAAAACTGTTCGGTCAGGAATGGCTCCATGGCTTCACGCACCCGAGCGTCAAGGGGCGTAGCCGCCGCGTGGTCCAGATATATTTCGCGATCGAAATCCATGCGATAAGTATAGCGGAGTGACGGCGGGACAGGGGTACCGTCCCCCTTTTCGAGCGAGAGTAGGACAGGGGTACCGTCCCTTTTTCGAGCGAGAGTAGGACAGGGGTACCGTCCCCTTTTCGACCCCTTTTCGACCCCTTTTTCGATAATTTCTGCGCCATTTTTTGTAGCTTATACGTTACTTAAACTGAGGATAGAGGCTTCAATTCCTATAAATGTTAGTCCATTTGTGTAATTTAGCCTAAAAATAGCGTTTTCCCAGCAAAATGGGCATTTTTTTAAAAACCCCACTACGCAACAGAAGTTTTATTTGGTATAATACTGGACATCTAGTAAGTGTAAGTTTTAGAGTGGACAGGACTGTGTTATGCAAATATCGACGAAAGGCCGATATGCGCTACGCTTTCTCCTTGACCTGAGCCAGCATCAGGATCAGGGTCCTGTCGCGTTGAAGTCAATCGCGGAACGTCAAGGCATATCCAAAAAGTACCTCGAGCATGTAATTTCAATGCTCAACCCTACAGGTATGCTTAACATTACGCGTGGCTACCAGGGTGGGTACCGCCTTGCAAAAGATCCGTCGGACATCACCGTGGCAGACGTGCTGCGCGCAACCGAAGGCGGGCTTGCACCCGTTCCCTATGCAGACGGCCATGTATCTGGCGTTCTTCCCCAGGAAGAAGCAATGTCAATGAAGGTTTGGGAAGGCCTCGAAGGCGTTATGGCCAAGTACCTCGAAGGTCTCACCTTGAAAGACATGCTTGACGGCGAAGGCGCTCTGTAAGGCATTATCCCCCATTCAAATGCATAAGAAACCCCGCCCATGCGAGCGGGGTTTTGTTTTTGGGAAACTGGGAAATTGGGGTCGGAGGATATTTTCCCAAAAATGGGAAAAATCCTCCGACCCCAATTTCCCAGTTTTGATTAGCGGACGGGTGAGCTGTCCTTTTGAACTACGTCGTGGGCGCCGCCTTCAACAATGCTGGTTGAAGACACCACGGTCAGCTTCGCCTTTTGCTGCAATTCGGGAATAGTGAGAGCACCACAGTTGCACATGGTGGACTTCACCTTAGCCAGCGTAATGTCCACGTTGTCTTTCAGGCTGCCTGCATAGGGCACGTACGAATCAACACCCTCTTCAAAGGACATGCCCTTCTTTTCGCCACCCAGGTCGTAGCGCTGCCAATTGCGCGCGCGGGCACTGCCTTCGCCCCAGTATTCCTTCATGTAGCTGCCGTTGATGCTCACGCGGTTCGAAGGGCTTTCGTCAAAACGCGCAAAATAACGGCCTAGCATGACAAAGTCGGCACCCATGGCAAGCGCCAACGTGATGTGATGGTCGTACACGATGCCGCCGTCGGAACAAATGGGAATGTAAATGCCCGTTTCTTCAAAGTACTTGTCGCGTTCGCGCGCCACGTCGATAACCGCCGTAGCCTGACCGCGGCCAATACCCTTCTGTTCGCGCGTAATGCAGATGGAACCGCCGCCGATACCAATCTTGATAAAGTCGGCACCCGCATCGGCCAGGAAGCGGAAACCTTCGCCGTCGACCACGTTGCCAGCGCCCACCTTAACGGTGTCGCCATACTTTTCGCGCACCCAAGCCAGCGTGCGGGCCTGCCATTCGGAATAACCTTCCGAAGAATCGATGCACAGCACGTCGGCGCCCGCTTCAACCAGGGCCGGCACGCGTTCTTCGTAGTCGCGCGTGTTAATGCCCGCGCCCACCAGGTAGCGCTTCTGCGAATCGAGCATTTCCAGCGGGTTGGACTTGTGGCTGTCGTAGTCCTTGCGGAACACCATGTAAACCAGGCGGTCGTTTTCGTCTACCAAGGGCAGGGAATTCAGCTTGTGTTCCCAGATGATGTCGTTGGCGTCCTTGAGCGACGTGTCGGCCGGTGCGGTAACCATCTTTTCGCGCGGGGTCATGAACGTGGACACCTTGTCGCTGGAATCCATGCGCGACACGCGATAATCGCGGTCGGTTACGATGCCCAGCAGTTTGCCGTGAATGGTGCCGTCGTCGGTAACGGGCATGGTGGAATGGCCCGTTTCTTCCTTGAGCGCGATAACGTCGGCCAGTGTCATGTCGGGCGAGAGGTTCGAATCGCTGGTAACAAAGCCCGCTTTGTAGTCCTTCACGCGCGTAACCATGGCTGCCTGGTCTTCCACCGTCTGGCTGCCATATAGGAAGCTGAGGCCACCTTCGGTTGCAAGGGCTATGGCCATGCCGTCGTCGGAAACAGCCTGCATGATGGCTGAAACCATGGGGATATTTAAGGAAAGCGCAGGTTCTTCGCCCTTTTTGTAACGCACGAGCGGGGTGCGCAGGCTTACATCTGTCGGAATGCATTCGGACGAAGAATAACCTGGCACGAGAAGGTATTCGTTAAACGTACGAGCAGGTTCGTCGAAATAAAAGGCCATTGGATTTCCTTTCAGATGCGCTTTGTTTCATTATAGTAAATTCGCGCAGAAATGGAACAGGGCGAAGTAGGGCAGCTGAGGATGTTTTTGGGAATTTGGGGTCGGAGGATATTTTCCCATTGGGAATTTGGGGTCGGAGGATATTTTCCCATTGGGAATTTGTGGTCGGAGGATATTTTCCCATTGGGAATTTGGGGAAATCCTCCGACCCCAAATTCCCAAAACTAGATGAGGGCGGTGGCAAGTGAGGTGCGCGTGCTGAAAGTCTTTTCTTCGCTGGTGCCTTTGCCCGAACGGTCAACTTTCACCACTGTGCCTTGCCAATGCTCGGCGTCCTGGTAGTCGCGTGTGCGAATAATGTAGGTATACGCAAATTCCGAAGGATCGGGCATGTCTTGGAATTCCATGCCGTACTTCATGTTCTTCATAATTTCTTCGACCAGGTCGACTCGCTGGTTAACATTGCGGCATTCCACAACGCCACTTTCGCAGTTAAACAGGGCTGTGGGAGAAACATAAACCGTGCGCATCTGTTCGCGACGGCGTTCTTCCATGCGATAAATGCCGAAGGCCACCACGCAAATAATGATCCACCAGGCAACGCTAATAAGAATGTCGGCAGGGTTGTCAACCTTGGAAAAGCCCAGGTACCACCAGAGCCACAACAGGAAAAGCGAGGCCACCAAAAGAATGCCTAGAACAATGAAATTGCTTCTTTTCACTTATGCCTCTCTGCCAGCTTGACCACTTGTGCCTGCAGGGAACTGCGGCTGAGCCAGGCCAACGGGGACACCCAGAATGTTAGCTTCACGGGATTCCAGTTCGTAGGCATAGGCACGGCGGAAGAACATAACTACACCGCCATAAATAGCCGTAACCAACAGACCCAGAATTGAATACCAGTGGACCCAGCAGTCGACAGGTGCGTCGAACACGCCCAGGGGCGTTTCTTCTCCAGCGAGGATTTCTTCCTGCGGACCCGCTGCAGGAGCAAGCAGGCCAGTAATTTCTTCGCCGCGCAGGAATTGTTCGAGATTTTGCATGCCCTGGGCAATCTTTTCGATTGCTGGGTTCAGGCCATTGCCAGAAGAATTCGAATTGTTTGAAGCAGGCAGACGCCCCCCGCTCGTGGAAGCACTCGTGGCAGAATTGGCCGCAGTGCCTGTTGCTGCGCTGGGGGAAGTGGTCGTACCAGCATAGCTTGTGGTGTTGGCCGCACCACCAGTGGTAGCCGCACCACCAGTGGTAGCCGTATTGTCAGCGCCGCTGTCCGTGGAATCACTCGTATTGCCGCCCGTATTGCTGGTGCCACCGCCAGACGTGCTCGCATTGGTTACGGTAAGCGTGCCCAGTTCGCCCGTTATTACGCGGTAGTTGTACGACTTGGCCGTGCCGTTCCAGCTAACGGTATATTCGTTTCGCGAAGTACCCACAGCCGTCTGACTACCAGTAGTGCGCAACGTGGCCGTTTCGCCATTGACCAGGCCTATCATTTCGCCACCAGCCGTAAGCGCACTGCCGTCTGCGGCCTTGGTGGCGTCGAAGGTATTTACATACAGAACAGCTCGTTCAATATAAATTTCACCGTTCGCCAGGATAACCCTGCCCTTGTACACGTTCGTAACGTCTTTGCCAGTCTGGTCGAGAACCTTCACGCTTGCCGGGTCAATCTTGGTTGCCGTGCGCCCCGCGTCGGTGCGTACGCCGTCAAGAACTTTGGCCTGCACGGTAAAGCCTTCAGGCAGACCGTCGACAATAATCTGCGACTTCGTAAGATCCATGGGCTTACCGTCGTACATCTTGCTGCCCGACGGTGCCAGTATAACCAGCATGTCTTCGGGGGCCTTTACCGTTAAGGTGCCCAAATGCATTTTGACTTCGTAATTCTTCTGAAGTTCGCGCCACACCTTGTCGGTAAATTCAACGGTATTGTTTGAACGACCGATTTCGGTTTGCGAACCCGTAACCTTAAACCATTCACCATCGAAGAAGTCGAACAAGTCGTAAAGCACCGTGGGGCCGTCGTATTGCCCCAACTGGCCAGCTTCTAACATCCATTCCACGTCAGTAAAGTCGTAGGCACCACCTTCACCAGAATAGGTAAGCGGTGTGCCGTCGTATGCCTTCGTGGCCGAAGGGGTAACAACATGCAGCGGCGCCTTAGCAATGGTGAGCTTAGCTTCCACGTTAGTAAGGTCGATATTTTGGTACAGGCGCGTAACGTCTTCATAGATAGCCGAAGGACGCTTCACCCAGTAATTGGTGACTTTGACGGTGTGATTGCCTGCATCGCGACCAGCGATTTTGCCCTTTTCCTTGGTGCTTACTTCGAAGCCAGAAATAACCAGTTCGTCTTCGCCTTGAAGGCCCGTGGCATTAAAGTCAAGCTCGTAGCCATAGGTGGGCTGTTCGATACCGATGTACATACGATCCATGTCTTCAAGGCTGACGGTAGGAGCCGCATAGGGCTGGACTGCCTTAGCACGAACGACAACATTGGTTTTTTCCGCAAGGTATTCCGCGTCGATAATGCAAACGCCTTCACCTGAATAGTCGGCCACGGAGGTTTCTTCGTTGACGGGAACTTTTTCCACTTCGTCTTCGCCGATTTTTACAAACACCTGCTCGAGCACGTATTCCTGATTAGTGCCCAGCGGAATAACGCTGAACTTTAGGTCTTTGTCTTGCGGCGCGTTGAAGCCCTGGCCGTCGGTAAAAACGGCGCCTTCCCATTTGACGATGCAATTTTCCAGTTCCAGGTCGACCCTAGATTCGCCAAGCTTAAGACCGCTGGGATCGGACGGAACGGGGGTACTGCCGGAATCGGAACCTTCGCCAGTGCTGCCGGAATCGGAACCTTCGCTCGAGCTTGCGCCATCACCCGTGGTAAACGTGGGAATAGCGTCGTCTGCCGCAAGGGCCAGGCCGCCCAAAGAAAAGGCTATGCACACAGAAATGGCAATGGCAAAAAACCTGCCAAGAGCAGTATTTGCAAACGAAAATATGTCCTGCAAGCATTGCCGATTCATAATGCTGATATTCTACCAGATTTAAGTCTACTTGTCTGGTGGTATTTGTTATAAAATACCTTGTCAAAGCCTATTTTTGAAGTTTTTTTCATACAATTTGATATTTGGGGCATAATTGGTAGTAAATTCAAGGCTAAAAAGAGTGCAACGAGCATGTTTGCCAACGTACAAAACACAAGAAAGGACACGAGCATGGAACGTAAAAACACCTGGAAAAATTATTCCGCCAAGGACGAAAAGGCCATCGAAGCCCTGGCGTCTGGTTATATAGATTTCATTTCGGAATGCAAGACGGAACGCGAATGTGCCGCGAAAGCCATTGAAGTGGCGCGGGCCGCAGGCTATATAAGCCTGGACGAAGCGCAGGCCGCGGGTACGCAGTTAAAGGCGGGCGACCGCGTATATGCCGAAAACTTTGGCAAAACCGTCATGCTGGTGCAGCTAGGCAAGCGCCCCGTGGAAGAAGGCATGAACATCTTGGGCGCCCACGTGGATTCGCCGCGCCTAGACATTAAGCAAAACCCCCTTTATGAATCGAACGACTTTGCTTTCCTGGACACACACTACTATGGCGGCATTAAGAAGTACCAGTGGGTTACGCTGCCGCTGGCCCTGCATGGCGTGGTGGTGCGCAAAGACGGCAAGACAATTGAAGTGAACATTGGCGAAGCAGAAAGCGATCCTGTATTCTGCATTACCGACCTACTGCCCCACTTGGGCGCTGAACAACTGAAAAAGGAAGCCGCCACGGTTATCGAAGGCGAAGCACTCGATTTGCTGGTGGGCAGCCGTCCGTTGGTGGTAAGCGAAAGTGCTGCCAAGAAAGCCAAGGATGACACGCCAGAAGCCGTTGCCGCCAAGGAACCCGTGCGCGCACAGATCCTGAAGCTTCTACAAGACAAGTACGGCATCGAAGAAGAAGACTTCCTTTCGGCCGAATTGGAAGTGGTGCCCGCGGGGCGCGCTCGCAGCTGTGGTTTAGACCAGTCCATGGTGCTGGGCTATGGCCAAGACGACCGCGTGTGTGCATATACTTCGCTCATGGCGCAGCTGGAAGCAGGCAAGCTCGACCGCACGGCCGTATGCGTACTGGTGGACAAGGAAGAAATTGGCAGCGTAGGTGCCACGGGCATGACCAGCATGTTCTTCGAAAACACCATTGCCGAAATTATGGCGCTGGCTGGCGAAGAAGGCGACCTGCCCTTGCGTCGTGCGCTTGCTAATTCACACATGCTTTCTTCCGACGTGTCAGCTGCGTTCGACCCGCAATTTGCGAGCGCTTTTGAACCCAAGAATACCGCCTTCTTTGGGCGTGGCTTGGTGTTCAACAAGTTCACGGGGTCGCGCGGTAAGTCGGGGTCCAACGACGCCAACGCCGAATATGTTGCCAAGATTCGATCCATTATGGAAAAAGGCAAGGTGGCATACCAAACGGCTGAATTGGGTAAGGTTGACTTCGGTGGTGGCGGCACCATAGCGTATGTGCTCGCTAAATATGGCATGAACGTTATCGATTCAGGCGTAGCAGTGCTTTCCATGCATTCGCCGTGGGAAGTTACCAGCAAGGCCGACATCTATGAAGCCAAGAAGGGCTACACTGCCTTCCTTAAGTTTGCCTAGCGTCTGTATTGTTGCCCAGGGCATTGCCCGTGCATGGACAAAAGAGCAAAAGAAAAAGCCCCCCGGTCCTGTAATTCCGGGGGGCTACCTATACGCCTCAGCACATCTGCTTTAATTTGCTTAAGGCGTTAAGGCCAATGTGGGCCGCTAAGGGTACGACAGACCGGCACGAACGTCAAGTTACCACGCGGCGTGCCGCACAAACGCGGCGAACACTTTCTAGTCGCGCCTCCTCTTGCGCGATACCCATACACCAGCTGCGCCCAACAAAGCCAAGCCAAGAAGGCCAGCCAAGACCACATCGGTCATCGAGTCGGCGGTCGAGGGCAACTTGCCCGAAACTACCGTGGTAGAAGTTGTCGGTGACGGGTTAGACGTCTTGGTGGTTGGTTGTTCCGGCGTCTTAGGTTCTTCAGGCGTCGTTGGCTTTTCGGGTTCTTCGGGTGTCGAAGGATTATTCGGCACTTTAGGCTCTTCAGGTGTTTCCGGCTCTTCAGGTGTTTCAGGCTCTTCCAGTGTTTCCGGCTCTTCGGGTGTTCCCGGCTCTTCAGGTGTTTCCGGTTCTTCCGGTGTTCCCGGCTCGTTAGGAGTTTCGGGTTCTTCGATCGTCGGTGGCTCTTCGGGTTCTTCAGGCTTGTCGAGCATAACCACGCAGCCTTCACCATCCGTTCCGTCTACGGTAACCACACCATTTTCGTCGACCACGAAGGTTATGCTTTCGGCTGTCTGGTAGCCCAGCGGGGCCTGGTCTTCGGTTAAGGTGTAGGTGCCAGCTGGCAGGCTTACTTTGTGGGCCTCGCCGGTGCTAATCCAAGAAATGGGCTCGATAGCATTGCCGTCTTTGTCGGTGCCAGCAATGGTAAGTTCAGCGCCTTCGAGTTCTTCACCGTTAGCGGCGTCGAGCTTGGAAATAAACACTTCGTGGGGCTTCAAGCTGTCGGTAAGGATAATCTTGGAACCGTCAACTTGGACGCCTTCGGCTTCCTCGCCAGCAACAAGATTGCCTTCATCGTCGATGGTAAATGCAACTTCCTGGACAATGTCGTAGCCAGCAGGAGCTGCGTCTTCTTTGAGCGTGTAGTCGCCCGGTGCGAGCGTCATTCCGCGCGGTTCTTCGCCGCTGGTCCAGGTGAGTTCTTCACCCGTGAGTGCATCGGTGGCTACATTGCCTTCTGCGTCGTACACAGTAAGGGTTGCGCCGGGCAATTCCTTCGCTTCGCCACCAAAGATGGCCTGCTTGGAAACTTCAACCGTAGCAAGATTAGGAGTATTAGTAATTACAAAACCTTCCACCGATGAAGTGAAGCCTTTGACAGCGTCTTCAACAACACTGTATTCAATAACTGCGCCGTCCTGCTGATATGGAATTTCTTCGAACTTGAACTTCCAGTTGTTTTCAGCGGTTACTTCCTTGGAAGCAACTTCTTCACCATTGGCAAGCAGGCGCACCGTGATGGATTCGGGAAGTATGTTTGCGGAACCTTCACCCCAAACCTTTTCGCCTTCAACTTCGGTGTATTTCTGGAAGTTAGTTAATACAGCTTCGTACGTCTTTTCGGGGTCGAGGAATTGGCCTGTTTCGCCTTGAGAAACCACCACGAAGCCTTCGGGAGTTTCTTCTTCTACCGTGAACTTTGCAGCATCGGGCAGGCCAGTTGCTACGATGCTTTCTCCGTTCTTGAGCGTAAAGGTAGCCACACTCTTCTCGAAGGTCATACCTGGATTTTCGTCGGTAGCACCGTAGGTGCCGTCCTTAATATATTGGTCGAGTGTAACCCTGAAAGTAAATTCTTCTTCAAAATCGACGTCGCGAGTGCTATTGACCTTCTTGGTTACCTTCAACTTGCCCGAGAAGGTGTCGCTGGTACCAATGTATACATCGCCATTGCTGCCAATGCCACCACCGTAACCACGCCCGTAGTTATTTGTAATGCGAACCTTTGCGAGAGTACTACCCTTTTCAATGTCTTCTGCCGTGGGATTGGACATAAGATTAACAACCTGGTTGTAAAGTGAACTAACCTTAAAACTTTGGTCTGCCGCATAAAAAGCATTGCCACTAGAAGCATAATGCCAATTGAAATCACCGCCGCCAAGCATATGGCTTGAAACAAAAGCTTTTGCAATGCCGTTTATGGTTATGTTTGCAATAACGGCAAAGTCGCTTCGGTTACTACCCTCAGTTATTTCTTTGCCTTGAATATAGTTGTCGGCAATTACGGCTCCATTGTTAACATAAACAGCAGAATTGGTGGTCGGACAGTTAGCGAAACCCGCACCGGTGTTCCAGCTTGTATTGTTTTGAATCAAAGCATCGGCAAGAGTTAGCTTTCCATTGTAATAGGGTGCTGCATAACCACCGTTCACATAAATGCCGCCACCCGCAAAATGATATGCAGCGCCCTTTGCTTTGTTGTCACTGATTGCCCCTTCGTCAATTGTGGCGATACCTCGACATTGAACAAACAGGCCGCCACCTGTATAACCAGCTTCGTTGCCACTAATTACTCCACCTGTCATGTTCAAAGTTGGGTTGCCAGGGTTGCAATAACGCGTATAGTAGTCACCAAGTGCAATACCACCGCCGTCGCAATCGGCAGTATTGTTAAGGATAGAGCCACCATTGAAATTCATGACGCCATAATTGCCTACACCAACACCGCCACCAGAACTATATTGCCAAGCCTCGGAGCTCGATTCTGCAGACTTATGATGTGCTTTGTTGTTTTGAATAACACCATCATTCATGGTAAATGTGCCAAAGACAGCAACGCCACCGCCAAACCCTGTCTGGCAGCCTTGGATAACACCATCATTCATGGTGAAGGTACCACCTTCTGCTACGCGCACTGCGCCACCTTCGTCATACCAATTGCTAACCTTAATGTTATTTTGCAGAACAGTGCCCTCGTTCATAACAAGATTACCGGTCACGCTGATAATCGTGGATGAATTGTTTTGCGTTTCGTCGCCGTCGATAGTGATGTTAGATAGGGTTAGTGTTTGGTCCGCAGGAACACGAAGCATATTCGAAGTAAAGCCTGGGGCACGCTTCAGAATAACTTCGCGGCCTTCCCCAAGGTCCAGGTCCCATTCGCCAGAGGCAGGAATGGTTCCTTTAACATAGATGGTCGTAACGCTTTCGTTAGCAGCGGCCAGAGCTCTTGCCGCCTCGAATGTTTTAACGGGGCTGTCTGCCGCACCCGAATTTTCGTCTTTACCACTAGAGGGGTTGATATAAATTTCAGTTAAGCCTTGCTTTTCAGGGGCTGTGGTAAGCGTAGCAGGATCGTCCGCGAAGGCGGGAATGGCGGCTCCAAGCTGCAAGGAAGCAACCAGCGCGATGCTTAACAGAACCGAAAAAATCTTGTTAGTTTTCATGAACTCTACCCTCGTATAAGTCCTGCTTGTACACAACAAATAGGCGCCATGAGGGCAGAAAAAAAGCACCGCCTACATGGACGCGTGCTTATACGTTGGCAGATGTGCTATTTCAAACAAACATATTCTATCACCTTGGTAGACAATGCGCAATCTTTCCTGATAGAGCGCATATTTCACACAATTAGGCACATAAAGGTATGCACGCGTAGGCATTCGGAGTGAACAGGGCGCACTAGGCAGCACGTGGCTGCTTGGCGTTAGGATGAACAGGCGCGTGGCGCTAGGCGGCAGAAGACGCACTGGCCGCGCTCGAAGCATCGCTTGACGCAACCGCACTTGGCCCCGTACCCGTTTGCACGCGCTGGCAGCGAACTGTGGTGCGTTCCACGCCGCTGAAATTACAGGTAAACAGGGTAAGGTCCCATTCCCCTTCTTCCATGCCGCGCAAATCGTAGCCATCGATGGTTTCGGCCGTAAGTACCACGTAATGATAAGCTGAACCCAGCACGTCAACGAAGGTTACGGTGTCGCCGTCGGCCAGCTGGCCCAAGTTGCCAAAGTGCGACGCAAAATTGTGCCCCGCGATAATGAGCGAACCGTCATAAACCGAACCACGGTAACGGCAAGGCGCAATGTCGGCACCTTCTTCGCTCCATTCAGCCAAAACAGGCAGGGAAAGATCTAGGCGCGGAATGTCTACGCGACCAATGTAGGAACGACCATCAATTTGAGTGGTGGGCATTTCGGTATTTAAGGCTTCGGCAAAAACAACGCCTTCGGTTTCTTCGTCGGGGAACTGGCCAGTCATAATGTCGAGCGCATGGGCGGCTTCGTCGCCAGCGGAATTAGATTCAACCCAGTTGTAGCCCGCCAAGGTTACAGCACCCAGGATGCAAGCCAGGCCAACACCCGTATGTTTCCACCCTTGTTTGTTGCACTTGCCATAATTCCACCCAATTTATGTCGTGTAGCCTGCGGATTTGTTACATACATTCAGCCGCCCGCTTACAAGTAGGTCACTTGTAATTGTAGCACGCATAAAAGGGCCTGGGGAGACTTGCTCGAACCCAGGCCCTGCGTGCAGGTTATGTTAGGTTGCCGCAGTTACTGCTGACGAGAACGGTACGAAATAACGCGACCTGCCCCGATGGATACCATGCCAGCGCACAGCAGCACCGGTACTGGCCACCACAGCTGACCCGTCTGCGGCAGCTTGCCCGTTACGGTAGTCGTAGACGGAGTGCTAGGCGAGTTGCTGGGCGGATTACTTGGCGGATTACTTGGCGGATTGTCCGGCGGAGTCGTAGTGGGCGCGTCGAACATGACCACCAGGTTGTCGCAGCTTACCCATTTGCCGTCCTGCAGGATTTCGGTGGTGCCGTCTTCGTTCACACGGAAGGTGATAGTTTCGGCAATTTCGTAACCGTTAGGCGCGGTGATTTCGGTAAGCGTATAGGTACCTGGAGCCAGCTTAACCTTGTGCGGCTCGTTCGTGGAAACCCACTGTTCCACTACCTTACCGTCGGCGTCCTTGATGATAAGGGTAGCGCCAGGCAGTTCAGGGCCGCCGCCCACTTCCTGCTTGGAAATGGTAATTTCGGTTTCCGTTGGCGGGTTGAACGGTGGAGGCGGTACGTCTGGAGGAGTTGGCTGGTCGAACATGACAACATGGTTCTTAGCGTCGACCCATTCGCCGTCCTGCAGAACGTCGGTCGTGCCGTCTTCGTTTACGCGGAAGGTGATGGTTTCGGCAATTTCATAACCTTCGGGCGCGGTAATTTCGGTGAGGGTATAAATGCCTGGATCCAAAGGAAGCTTGTGGGGCGTGTCGGTAGAAACCCACTTGTCAATTTCGTTGCCGTCCAGGTCTTTCACAATAAGGGTAGCACCAGGCAGTTCAGGGCCACCGCCCACTTCCTGCTTGGAAATAATAACTTCAGTCGGCTTATAGGTATTGGTAACAAAGATGGTCTTGCCACTTTCGTTAAAGCTGACCGTGTAACCCTGGGGAACTTCAACTTCGATAACGTTCCACAGATGGGCAACCGAATCGTCCAGGTCTTTCCAGGTGTAGGACCAGCCATTAGCGTCGCTTAATTCAACGGGTTCACCGTACAAAGATTCGTCGCATACCAGCTGCACCTTAATGGATGCTGGGCGCTTGGATTCTTTGCCAGCGTCGCCCGCCCAGTGCTTAACAACCTTAATTTCGCGCTTGGGCTTTTCCTTTTCAACCTTAGGATTAACCACCTGGAAGAATTCAAAGGTTTCGTCCAGCTGAACAAGCGTGCTGGTGAACTTATGAACGCCGTCGCCAATGGGAAGGATAAGGATAAGGCCTTCTTCAATGCCAGAAAGTTCAACCGTGCCGTCTGCGCCCGTAACGCCCGAAACAACCGGATCGGGACCACCTGCGCGGATGTAGGCATCCATGGTCTTAGCCTGAGTGGCCAACCAGTCGGGGTCGGAAGAAACAGCCGTTGTACCATCGGTCCAGCCGAAGAAATTAGCAAAACCACTAAAGGCCCTGTCTATCACAAAGCTGTCGCCTTCGATACTGGCAATACGATAGGCATTCACTTGCAGCCCTTCGATTGGGCCACCCGTTTCAGTGGATTCGTAGTGTACGACAACCGTACCCGTGTCTGCCCACGCCTTTTGCACAGGTGCCAAGGTGCATGCAGCAACCAGTGCAAACACCGCGACCATAATAGCTAGCAGTGTACGAGCACCTTGTTGGCTGTATGTAGTTACCTTTTCAATCATACTTTGCCTTCCCTAATTGCTTCTTTCACCATTTCGGGTGTAATATCACCCAATTTTCGACGTGCCCTGCGCTGCGATGTTCGGACCAAGACGTAAGCTAACAATGCCATAAGAAGAGGAGTTGCGATT
>CAJOJB010000012.1:18270-34643 GCA_905234635.1 uncultured Eggerthellaceae bacterium
ACTAGCACGCGGTCCATCTGTGTGGCGTCTGCCATAACATAGACTCCCACGTCGTAGTCAATTCGGTGCCCACGTACTAACAAGCGATGCGTGTTAATAGCGTAAGGCGTGCACGTAACGAGTGTGCACAAATCTTTCCCTTCTTCAATTTTCAATTCGCTCACCTCGTTGGGAAGTACGACGCGGATTTGATCCACTTCATACACCAACTGCTGGTCTAATACATAGATAGAAAACAAGTCTCCTTCTTGCATCTTGTCCAATTCGGTGAACAATTTACTCGTCGGTAACCCACGATGACCAGAAAGCACAGAGTGGGTGCTCTCTCCGCCGATGGGCAACGATGAGCCTGGAATATGACCAACGCCAACCTGAAGAACAGTTTCTTCGACAGTATGATAGAGAGGTAAATCTACACCAAGTTTTTCGATTTCGATATGGCCCATCATTCCGTCATCGGTTATCGAAAGCAACTCCATATACTTATTAAAGTCACTATCAGATAAGTTCCAATACATGCCGCTAGAAGCAGCAAGCTCTTCATTGTATGCCATGGCCTTATCCCAAATAGCCGAAGTATCTTCTTCGGACATTTGGGATAAGGTCCTGTCATAAAAGCCTATTGCCTGACCCTGATGAAGCGAATTAACGTAATCGCTAAATGCAGGGTACAAAAGCACTGCAAGCCCTAATAGGAATATAAGGGCTGTCAATATGTTGCCTATTATCTTCTTCAAGGTGCCTCACTTACTCGGCCAATCGGGACTGCCCGATTGGCCGAGCAGCTTTTCTAAGTTTCGCCCAATGGGCGCTGGACTACAGGACACCAGCGCCCATGAATTAGGCTAATAGTTTACGCCTACTGCACTGCAGAAGCGTTGCGGCGGCGAACCACCATAATAGCAGCAGCAGCCACGATCAGAGCGATACCAACGATGGTGAAGATGGTTGTACCAATACCACCAGTGCTGGGAAGACCAGTACCCTTGTCGTTGCCAATCTTCTGACCAACAGTTGCCTGATCTGCGCTAGGAGTAGTGTCGATTGCAAGGTCTAGTACCTGAGCACCACCAGGATATGTCGGATTCTGAGGAATGGTTGCAGTAATCTTGAAGGTCCAGGGTCCACCGAGGCTGTAGCCTTCAGGAGCAACTGTCTCTTCAAGAGTGTAACTGCCAGTATCGAGACCCTTAACACCGAAGAGGCCATTCTCGTCAGATTCGAGTTCCACAGCAGACTCTTTAGCAACCCACTTGATAGCCTTTACGCCGTCGGCGTCCTCTTCAACACCACCATAGTACAGACCGTCTTCATTAGAAAGAACGAACTTGGCATTAGCGAGAACTGTTTCAGTTTCCGAGCCGCGAGTAGCTTCGTCAATCTTCGTGTCCTTCAGCTCGAAGGTAAAGACGACAGCATAATCTTCTGGCGTATCACCAGTCGGGCCTTCTTCACCCTTGCCAGTGTAGTTGGCGTCGTTGGAGAAGGTCAGCTTAACCTTGTTGGGGTTACCAGGATTGCCAATTATGCAGCCTTCGTTAAGTTCAGCTTCGTAAAGAACAACAATCTTGACGTCTGCACTATACTCTCCAACCTGCTTCTTGAGGTCGTTGATGGTTACAGTAAGAACGTTGTCGTTGTCAGTCCAATCGATGCTATCAGCGGTAAGAGAATTGCCCTGAACCCATGCGTCAATTGCAGAGTCATAGTTATAAACATAGAGTTTTGCAGAGCCATCAACATAGGTAAGACCACTGCTCATGGTGTCTGTAAACTGATAGAAATACTCTGTGTATTCATCATAACGGGTAGGCAGAGTACCGGCGACATAGTAAGGAATCTTCTGTCCGATGTAGTAGTCAGCACCATCGACATAAGTATCAATATTGCCTTCTTCAGCATCCTCATCGTCGTCTTCCATAACGCCCTTTTCAACTGAAGGAACGCTTGCCTTGGCATTTACTTCATTCTGATTGTAGCTAAGGATGTAGCGAGTAATTGCACCCTCAGTACCATTTGCAGTTTGGCCGTTTTCGCTTTGCAGAATAAGGTAATAACCCTCAGCGAGACCCTCTGCTTTATAAGTGTATTCTGGATCCTCATCGAAATTAGTACCAGTAGCAACATGCTTTGCAGCAACCTTGGCAAATGCTTGCGCAGCAGCATTGTCAAAACTAGTTTCCTGACCAAGAACTTTTGCTACGTCAGTTGCGGACTGGCAAGCTGCAAATGCGGTTTCATTCCGCAAATCTGCAAGAAGCGCATCGCCATCAACGCCATTGCCCCAGTCAATGTTAACGAGCATGCCATCAGAAATGTTACCTGAAAATACCTGATATGCCGTATAAGTATCACCGCTTGTGTCTGCATTAAGGGTAATATCCTTAGCAAACGCGCTTGTCGGGATCGCGATTACAAGAGCTGCTACCAGAGCAAGCAGTGCAACCTTGATCTTCTTTACACTTGTCATCTTCCTCATTCTCCTTCCAATTTCTTTCTTCTTTACTATCTTCCAATTTACTTCTTTGATGTTGAAATACCCCTGCACGCATCTCCCCATCCCTGTAGTTCTTCTTTGATCATGCTTGGCGCAGGAACCTGACCTGTGGGGCCTAGCCCCCGGGCCAACCTCTGATCCGAACACTGTTTCCTGGCATCGCGACCTCCTTTTCTAGTGGATCGGGCCGAAGCTCGATAGCGGCCATACTCTGAAGACCGCATTGCCAATTAACTGCTCTTCCGAAACCGTGCCGATGGCGTTGGAGCGGGAATCAATAGACACACCGCGGTTGTCACCCAGCACGAAGTAACGGTTCTCTGGAACCTGGTAAGGGAATTCAATGTCACACTTACCAAGCTCGTGCTTTTCTAGATAGCTTTCCTGAAGCTGTACGCCATTTACAAATACAACACCCTGGTTGGTAATCTCCACCCAGTCGCCCGGAAATGCAATTACGCGCTTTAGCAAAATCTTATTGTTGTAATAGAAGGCGGAAATTTCGCCTTGCTTAAAGCTACTAGAGTGCGTGGCTAAAACTAGTTCACCGTCTGTCATAGTAGGCTCCATGGAGTTACCGCGCACCTGCAAAACCGAAATAAAGAAAGTTGAAGCAATAATAGCTATGGCAGAAACTACGGCCAAAACACCAATGGCAGACATAATGGCACGACGCCTGTTGTCCAGCGTAGTAACACGCGTAAGCTCGTCACGCAAAGCATTGGCCGAAGGTGCCCCAGCAATACCACCAGCAGCACCCGCACCAGCCATAGCCGGGGTTGCTACCAGTGCATTTTGCTTAGCGTTCTTTTTGCCAAAAATGCTAATTGTTCTTGCCTTTCTTTTACTAATTCCTAGTTTTGCTATTACAATTTGCTTTTTGTGCTTTACCTGCTAAAACTCTTATTGATACGTAGTTTACAACATTTAATCTAGTAAGTCCACCATTTTGGTATACTTTTTAACTTTTTCAGTAACTTTTTTGCCACCAAATAAATCCTTATACCTAGGCACCCTGACGGCCGGTACGGCGCACAAAGAGTACGCCTGCCACCAGCATAAGAAGCCCACCAATTACCATAAACACTTGCGTACCAATTCCACCCGTTGCGGGAAGCTTGTAAGTGTCAATTTCGTTGGCGATAACGACCAGTGCAAGTCCTGTTTCGCTAACATTGATAACGTCAGGGGCATTAGGATACGTTTCCCTATCAAACGAAACAGTCACGTTGCCATTGCGTGCAATAGTCACCTTCCAGCCAGCAGCCTTTTCACCACCAAGACCATTGGTGTAGTGATAATGCTGTGGCGCCTTGGTTTCGTGAAGAATGTAATTACCAGGATTAAGTTCTGTAAATTGAAGCTTCCCATCAGATGTTGTAGCTGTTTGCAGAACAGTACCCTCGAGGTTACTTAACGTGAACGTTGCGCCATTTAAAAGATTAATACTGTGCGCTTCGCTGATTGCTGTAATGTACGCATCGCGATCTGAACCATCTGGCAAAGCCTCAATAGCTGTTTTAATAGCAGCAATCTTGGATGCGTCTACCTTCAATAGTTCAAAGCTATGCTTTTCGGCCGTATTAGTTACAGTAACGTCCTGATAGTACTTAGCAGTATCTACACCAATCAAATACTGGAAATAAGGTTTTGAAGCATCTCCCGTATTTTGGTTGACTGGCTTATAAAGATAGAGCTTCATGTCATTAAGCGCAGAAGGAGTAGTGTTGCCCCCAACAAGCTCCAAGAGCTTTATAAAGCTATCCCTAAGATTTTCGGGTACCTTGCTGCTTGTTTTTTCAGCAACTAAACCATACGCATTAGTACTCTTGGGCGTAAGTTTAGAAGAATAGAAATCTGTATATTCATAAATGACGTATTGCGTAAGATAGCGGAACTGCTCTGGGGTTAAGTTTGAGAATTGGTTTGCCCCATCGTTCGGATACCCGTAATATGCAGCCTTAAGAAGAACACTATATAGCATTTCATTGCTGGCTCTTCCGTTATCTGAACCCCAGCCGTTATTATTGGTCCGGCTATAGTTGCTATAAACAACACCCAATGCATTTGCGTCGGCAATTAATTCACGTGTATATTTAGTTCCCTTGTTCGAAGCTGTAACCTGGTCACTATGAAGGGGCTCTTTAAAGAATCCTTCAACACAATAGGCAACCTCTTGACCATAGCCCCCCTTATCAATATCTATATCATACTTCGGGAAGTCAAGACCGTTGTCAGCCACATACCCATTAGGAGTCGCCGTCGCAGTAACTTCAATTGTGTTTCCAGGTTGCTGACTGGTACCTGCCGTCATTGGTCCATACTCAACCTTAAAGCCAGCGGGAACGTTAACTTCTACAACCTCGTAGTTAACAGGTGTTGTACCATCAGCTTGGAAACGTGGATAGCCTTCCCACGAACCTTTCCAGTTGGTTAGCGAACTAACCGTAACAGTACCAACAACTTTTTTAGTCCCTGGCTGTCCATAGTCAGAAAGCAGCTGGAATTCGAGCTCGACGCCTGCCTTTTCTTCTTCGGTTGTGTTTTCATCCCATTCCTTATTTGCAGTAATAGTTAAATTTCCTCCCAAAGTAATGGTGTTATTATCGACTCTAGCAACCCAGGTCTTCGAAGCTTCGTCATAACTAATGCTATAGCTGGGGCTAAAGCCTGATGGAACAGGACTTTCTATTACCTTGTAGTTGATTACGCGACCGTCAGCTGCCCTATATGGCAGATTGGTAAACGAACCAGACCAACTGGGCGCAGACAATGTCTTTGTCATGCCCGTATTCGCATACGTCCCTGCAGCAGCTAAGTCTGAAAGAAGAGAAACACTAATAGATGTATTACCCTTCGGGTCGTTATTTTCCCAAGCCTTGGTTACATTGACCTGGACAAGTTCTTTGTTTGACACATTAATGACAATGCCGTTTGTGCCAGACTCGAGAGTTACAATAGCACTGTCAGAGAAAATGCTACTGTCATCAGCACCATGGGTTTCAAGCCTTACTTCATTACCGTCGAAGTATAAGTACGACCAGTACGTTTCAGTCCACGTGTAAGCGGTGCTAGAACCATCAGGAACTATGCCAGGCTCAATGCCTATACACTGCAAAACCTTTGTGCCGTCTTCACGTTCGATGCACTTCCACTGCATGTCGCCGCGAGAAAGCAAACCAGCATTTTTACTAAGTTTGAGAACACGTGGCCGCGTGAAGTCCCAGTTATTACCGCCACTGTCATACTGCTTGCGACCCTGGACATAATAATCAGCACCATCCGTGATGAAATATACGCCATTATTAACAGGTGAGCAGCCAAGGTTGGTGCGGCTTGTATACTGCAGCTTAAGGGGACTGCCTGTTGTTGTGTTGATTGCTCCATCGGCCGTTACATAAAGCCTTTGGCCGTCAACCATAAGTTGCCCATTATCATCTGCAACTTCAACTGCGGCAGAATTACGCTTTACAGAGACTGCACCATCGTTTGCAACACTAAAGAATATTTTGCTTTCATAACCAGCGTAGCCAGATGGAACACCAGTTTCTTTAATGTAATAGTTACCAGGCTTTAGGCTTCCAAAGTTAACATAACCTTCGCTGTCAGACAGGAGGCCGGATTTGCCTTCGAGTGCCTGATTGGTCGTAGCATCGTAGAGCGTAAAGCCTGCACCCTGGAGAGCACGTTTTCCGTCGGTCTTACGTATTTTAATATCTTGCGTAGGAGTATTAACTACGTCCGTTGATAGGTTATATGTGTCGTTGTAGATAAAGAAGTTATGGCCCGTATCAACGAACTTTGACGAGTAGTCATCGTCGGCATTTTTCTTCTCGAAGTACAAGTCTTTCACGCTCATGACGTAGTAGCTTGAAGTCTCTGTACCATCAGCACTAGTAACCTGTTCTGTAATTTTTATCTTCCAGTTTTTAAATGCTTTCTGTGCGTTATATCCGTCGATAACGAAAACGTTGCCTTGACCATCGGCTTCGGTATAGTCAATGATTGTTTCATTAGCTTCTTCGTCAGAGTTAATAGGTTTAGTAGTAATGTATTTCTGCGCTTCGTCAACCTTTGCAATCATCTCTTCATCTTCAGAATCAAGCGCTGCTTTTGCTTGAGCTTCTGTCCAGTTGTTAAGCCTCATGAGTTCTTGAATGAGTCTGGTATCGATGTTAAACAGGTACGTAGGCAGATTAATTTTTACATGCCACTTATCCCATGCAATACGGCTTGTTGCTACAGGATTTTCTTCGTCAACAACTTTGGAGCCGGGCGACTTACCATCAAGTTCTACATTATAGGACTGGATTTCTTCATCGTTGGCATCAAGAAGGTCTACAGTAAGTGTAACCTTCTTACCGTCGCCGTCGCCCGAAGTCCAAACTTTATCAAGCTCAAGATCGGCGTTGATTGTTTTGTAATGCATTGGAAGTGGTCGGAAGGCAATAACACCATTACAGCCTATGCCGCCACCGACCGACGATGCGTTATCGTAAATTAAAATAACATTGGATGAACTAGGCAAAGTATCCGTCGACCAATTATTATGCAAGTTTATATAACGTGACGTGGGGAACGTTGCAAGCGGAATAAGTGTTTTTCCGTTCTCATCAAAAGCGTCTTCGCCGGCTCTTTCGTAGTCAAAAATCCAGGTATGTCCCGTCACGGGTACAAACCCTGCACCAACACCCTGCCCATCATTGCCTTCCACCTTTGAGAAGTCATCGCCATTTTTTGTGGCGTTATTACCAAATACTTCAAGGTGTTCCTCTTCGTATAGATAGGAGCCCCATTTACAGAACCAAAGTCCACCACCATCACCGGCGGGACCAAGGTATCTGTCTCTACCATTAAGGAATTCAACTGCTCTATTGTTATACACGTAAGCGTTAGTTGTGTTGCTTGCAGGGAACGTTAGTCGATAGGTGGTAGACAAATAGTCACCCTGTACATAAATACCGCCACCCATGAAGCCAGAAATATTTCCACGAATTTCACCGTTATTAAGAGTAACGTTATCCGACTCAATATAAATACCGCCGCCCCACCATTCACAAATATTGTCTGCAATGACAGGAACTTGGGTACCACCTTCGCCCATAATAAATTCACCTTGACGGGTAACAGTAACTGCTCCGCCTTTGGACCAGGCAGCATTATTGGTCATTTCACCAGAGTGCATGAAATAGGTGCCCTCATCAACATGCACAGCGCCGCCGTTTGTGCCTAGATTCGGGTTCGTGCCGTCTCCGCCTATGACGGAAACATATTGATCAACCCTGGAGTTTTCCCCTGCCACACGGATAGCACCAGCTTCGCCAGTATTGCCATACAGCTGTGGCGTACTTCCTGTGCCAGAAGCAGTCCCTAGTGTTAATGATGAATCGCCATCTACAAGAATAGCACCGGCCGACTTCCAAGCGGTTACTTGCATTTCAGTTTTGTGGCCATCTTCTTCAACATTGTAGTACCAGCCCCATCTCTTATGTCCCCAATATGCACGGGCATTCAACTTTTCAGGGTCTGGGTTGCCATCTTCGTCAAAGAAATAGCATTCTTCAAGATCGCCACTCGCGCTTACATGACTGTTCTTTCGAGCACGGTTGTCATAGATTTTTACATCGCCTGTAACGGATGCTTGAGTCCCATTGTTTAAACGAATGGCACCCGCCGCGTTAGAGGCACCACCGCGGTTATCGTGAATAGCAATGCCATTACCTTCGATAGTAAGTGTGCCACCTTCCATATTGATAGCGCCAGCCGTAGGGGCTACGGTCAATCCGTCCGAACAATCATTCACATCTAAGTCGCTGTTTACGGTTACGTTGTTATAAACGTCGTCTATGACCTTATTAAAGGAAATCTCGCTATTATCATAAACATTTACCGCCCCGCCATTTGAATAAATTGGGGCCTGACCTGCGCCTAAGTTTGCATGTTTGATGCCAGCATTCTTCAAAGTTAGCGTGCCACCGTTAGCAACATTTACAAAATAGCCACCAGCCGCAGTACCGGTGTAAGAGCTATTTCTATCAACCATAACAGAAAGTCCACTACTACTACCCAGTTCAGTAATCTTGCGATACTGTACACCGTTGTATGAAACAGAAACGCCGCCTCGCTGACTCCAAAGATACGTACTTCCATCCAAAAGTTCGTTAATTTCCCAGCGATATTCATCACGATCAGTAGTAGCAGGGTCGCTTACCTCGAAAAGTTTGAGATTTCCGTACGAAGTAGAAAGATACAGGTAATTACCGTTGCTAGCCTTTTCTTTTGCACGAATTGCAAACTTACCATTGGGGTCTGGAACCTCATTGGCAGTGCCGGGCTTAACAGCCATAAGAGACTTATTAATATTCGAGATGCTAGATGAGTCAATCCAGCGTACGTTCGAGTGGTTACGATCATAAAATTCTACTTCATAATGAGGGCCACCAATATCCCATTCGTCATAATTATCAACACGAAGCTCAACGGTAGAGCCATTTAAGTTGTTGGAATCATTATTCGTCAATTTGCGGGCATAAGCGTTTTTGCCACTGAGAGTTACCCCTTCAAGCGTAAGGGTAGCACCAGAAGCTACGTTAAAGTAGGAACTCATATCTGACTTGGGATCTGCGTCATGATAGATAGTATCAAGAGCGCCTGCCTTGATGGTTACACTGCGGCTGACATTAAGCGTCTTATAGGCAGCTATCTCTATATTACTAAGCGCACCAGTCCCAAGAATAATTGTAGTGCAGTTAGTTTGACTTAAGGCATGCTCAAGCGCATCCCAGGTGTCAACCGTTATAGTTGTCTTGTCCTCGCTAGTTATACGTTGCGACACAAGCCAGTTTTTAAAACTAGGGTCAGATTCAGCATCTCTTTGTAAGATGCCAACGCCACTTGCTGGAGAAACAACCTCCGCAGCTTGAAGCTGACTATCTTCTTCTTCGGGAGCCTCTTCATCTTCTTCAACCGCTTCTTCTTCAACTATTTCTTCAGCATCTTCTTCAGCATCTTCTTCAACGGGGGCTACATAACCAGATTCAAAAATCTTGCCTTGGTTCAAAACATCATAAACACCAGTTTCGCCGTATGCAGAAATAAAGCCAGACATACGGGCAGCAGATTCAGAAGTGGATTCTGCCACAACGTTGAAGTCAACTGTGTCACCAAAGTTGGACTTAGCAATGCGGTTACCTTCAGCGTCTGCTGCACCAACAATGGTTGCTTCTTCAATGTTGCCAGGAATATAGAACTTGGCATTAAAGCCGTTGTTGCCGGCCGCGCCAACCACAATTACGCCAGCCTGTTCAGCCGTCTTAACGGCATCTGCCAGGGCAGCATTTTCTTCGCTTGCATAAGCGCTTGCAGACAGGTTAATAATGTTTGCGCCGCGTTCAACCGCGTAGTTGATAGCAGCTACAACCGCAGAAACGTCGCCCTTGCCATTTTTACCCAAAGCCTTAATGGCGAGCACACGTGCATTTTCATTTTCTTCAACGATGTAGTCCACCATGCGCTGTCCATGACCATTGTCGTCTGTAGCATCTTCGCCGAGCATGGACACTGCTTCAACCACGTTTTCGCTTGTGGCGGCACCCGTGTCTACCACCGCAATAAGCGCGTCTGTCTTGGTGGCTTCTGCAGCAATTTCTGCTTCGTTTTCAACGATGGCAGCTTCAAGTTCTGCGAAGGGGTTTTCTTCTTCGGTGTAAACATTGCTGGTAGTAATAACTTCTTCTTCAGGATCGGAATTGTCTTCACCTTCAGCGATAGCAACAGCAACGTCGGGAGTTACATAGTCCGCATTGTCGTAAAAACGCAGGAAACCCTTGGCGGCTTCGTCGGCGTTAGCATATTGGAATAGATAAACATTGTCGAAGGAAGCAACTACATTTTTGTCTTTAGCGAGAGCGTCCGCCGCAGGCGATCCAACAATTAAGCGCTGCGAGCTAAGGTCAGCGGAAGCGAGTGCTGCCTTTGCTGCGTCGGAAGCTTCAACTTCTTCTTCAGCTTCTTCTTTTTCTGGGTCGAGTTCTTCTTCAGTGGCTTCTTCGGCTTCTTCGGCTTCTTCGCCTTCGGCTACTTCAGATTCCGCAGGAGCGTCTGCAGAAACTTCTTCGCCTTCAGAAACAACAACATCACCGATGGTTGAATCTTCGGTGATTGCTTCGGCCACATTTTCATTCGACTCGGCATCCGGGGCCTGGGAAGCTTCGTCGTAAGCAACTATGGGAGCTTCGTCCGCCGGTGGGGCGACTACCTCCGCTTCTTCCGCGGCCTGACCAGTGGTGATGTCGATACCTTGTTCGCGCAGCGCTTCTTCGCTACCAGAGATGCTGATAGCGGGGAAGGTAAGAACACCCACAGTAATAAGCACTGTGAACACCGCAAGCATGCCAGTGATGGCAGTTAAACGCTTGCGACCTTTGCTATCGCGTATGAACTTTTCGACTAGTGTTTTCGGATTAACGCTCAACCCTCTGCACCGTCCTTTGCTATCCTGTTTGCCCTGGTCACAGCGCGTGACCAAACCTATTTTGGGCAACACCATACCAATGCTATACCCCCGTACTTGGGAGTGTGCGTCACGAAGCAGATGTGCTGATACGTTATTGAATTGGAGAAAGTGTACCACATTACTGGACTTTGACAAAATAGTGGTGTTTCCCCAGTTCAGCACAAATAAAGTTGTAAACTTACTAAAGTAAATCCACCTCTTAAATAGACATTGAGTTCACAAATTATACATAAGCCCAGTTCAATGAGGTATAAATGAGGCAATATTTGTGAATTATTGTCCTTGCTACACCTTTTTAGGGCACCTATAGTCTGGAAGGTAAAAAGACGTCACTTTTTGTATTCTTTTTTGCGAAATTTGGCCAATTTTCGCCAAATTTTGATCAACGTGCAGTCTTTTTTATCCGGAAAAACCGCGGCCCACAGCAAAAATGCCACTATTTTGTGTTTTCCCAGATAAATAGCCGAATTCTGCTTTTATCTGTATCGACATATAAATCTGTACAGATTTTATAGGCTGCAGTACATTTTGCCCTTTCTTAAACACAAACCACAATATCTGCGCTATGATCAAAGGTCTAACTCGCCTCTTTTTCACCTTGCAACAATGAATAAATCGTGGATTGGCTTACTAGGAGGTAACAAGGCAGAAAACTGGGACAAATGGTACAAGGAGTCAATCGGTCGTGCAGAGGAAATATACGCAAATCACCTTGCGACTTTAGAAATAGCAGTGAGTGCATAGACACCCTACGAATTATAAGAAAAGCCGCAAACACTAGGTTTGCGGCCCAACCTTAAACGGCGCTGCGCATGACCTCGCAGGCTGCCGCTAAGTGTGTATAGCACGGCAGGAGCTCCGCCGTTCTGGCGAACGACGGAACCAATTAAGCATAGAAAAGAATGTCGTTGTAAGTGGGCACCGGCCAGTACTTATGGTCCACAATGCGTTCGAGCGTATCGATTTCCGCGCGCACTTCTTCCATGGCGGGCACGACTTCCTTCGCATAGCAGTTGGCCTTCTTTTGGCTATCTTTAATCTTAAGAGCCTTGGCATGAAGGTCGTTAAGCTTGCGATGGGCCAGGTCAACCTTATGCAAGCCCGTAAGCAAACGTTCAAGAACAAACTCTTGATCGGAAAGGTTGGCCTTCGGGGCAGCTTCACGCACCGTCGTAATACCCTTGGCAATTTTAGTGGCGTAAGCATTAATGGCCGGGATAAACATACGGCGCACCATACGCTCCATTACATTGCTTTCGATATTGATAGTCTTGTTGTACTTGTCCAGCTTTACCTCGTAGCGGCTGCGCAATTCCACTTCAGAAAGCACGCCCATTTCTTCAAAGAGCGCCACAGACTTTGGCGCTACCAACGCTGGCAGAGCTTCAGCGGTATTGGCATGGTTGGCAAGACCGCGCTTCTTGGCTTCCTTTACCCAGGCTTCGTCATAACCATTGCCGTTAAAGATAATGCGTTGATGCTTTGTAAGCGACTTCTTCACGTATGCCAGGGCCGCTTCTTCGAACTTCGCCCCTTTCAGGCCCTTCATGGCATCGGCAAAGTCCTTGCATTCCTTGGCCATGGCGGTATTTAAGATGGTATTGCAGTCCGAAAGGTTAACTTGCGAACCAGGCATACGGAATTCGAACTTGTTCCCCGTGAAAGCAAAGGGACTGGTGCGGTTGCGGTCCGAATTGTCTATTAAGAAGCTTGGCAGCACGTCTACGCCCAGGTCGGTGCGCACTTCTGCGGCCTTCTTGTAGGGCTTGTCGTTGATAATTGAATCCACAATAGCGCCCAATTCATCGCCCAAGAAAATACTCACGATGGCAGGGGGCGCTTCGTTGCCACCCAAACGGTGGTCGTTGCCCGCTGAAGCCACGCTCATACGCAGCAGTTCTTGATAGTCGTCCACAGCTGCAATAACGCAGGTCAAAAACACCAAGAAGCGCAGGTTTTGCATGGGGGTATCGCCCGGTTCCAGCAAATTATGTTCGCTCGTCGAAATGGACCAGTTGTTGTGCTTGCCCGACCCATTGATGCCACGGAAGGGCTTTTCGTGTTGCAGGCACACCAGGCCATGGTGGCTGGCCAACAGGCGCATCTTTTCCATGACGAGCAGGTTTTCGTCTATGGCGCGATTTGCTTCCGTGTAGACGCAAGCCAGTTCGTGTTGGCAAGGCGCCACTTCGTTGTGCTTGGTTTTGGCCGCAATGCCCAAGGCCCACAGTTCGTCGTCGAGTTCCTTCATGAATTCGTTAACCGTGGGGCGGATAGCGCCAAAGTAATGTTCTTCCAGTTCTTGCCCTTTGCAAGGGTCGGCCCCAAACAAGGTGCGCCCACACAGCATAAGGTCTTGACGCAGCGCATAGTCCTTTTCGCTGATAAGGAAGTATTCTTGTTCGCCGCCCACGTTCGTGTGCACGCGATGGCCGCTTTCGCCAAAGAAGGCCAGCACACGGTTGGCTTCTTCCGAAAGCACTCCCATGCTGCGCAGCAGGGGCGTTTTCTTGTCCAGGGCTTCCGTGGTATAGCTGGCAAAGGCCGTGGGTACGCACAGCACCTCGTCCTTAATAAAGGCATAGCTGGTGGGGTCCCAAGCGGTATAGCCGCGCGCTTCAAACGTGGCACGCAGGCCCCCGTTGGGGAAGCTAGACGCGTCGGATTCGCTTTGGATAAGTTCCTTGCCTGAAAACTTTACGATAGCGGTATCGTCGCTGATAGGGTCCAGAAAAGCGTCGTGCTTTTCGCTGGTTATACCCGTAAGCGGTTGGAACCAATGCGTGTAATGCGTGGCGCCGTGTTCAATAGCCCAGTGCATCATGCCACTGGCAACTGCGTCGGCAATTTTGGAGTCAATGGGTCGGCCTTCGTGGATAGTTTCCATGAGGGACTTGAACACCCTAGCAGGAAGGTATTCCTTCATGGCGCGCGGACCAAAAACCAGCGATCCATAGTTTTCAATATCAACGGGCATAGTGTGCTCCCTTTTCGTTAGCCTACTCATATCATAGTATAAAAAAGTTCGACGGCCCGAAAGCCGCCGAACATGCATCCAATGTGAATTCCAGAATTAGCGCTTGCTGAACTGGGGACGCTTGCGGGCCTTCTTCAGACCATACTTCTTGCGTTCAACCATACGGCTGTCACGCGTAAGGAAACCAGCCTGCTTCAGTTCTGCACGATATTCGCCTGCTTCCAAAAGAGCACGAGCGATACCGTGACGCAGGGCACCCGCCTGGCCAGACACGCCGCCGCCATTGCAACGTGCAATCACATCGAAATGGTCCACGGTGTCCGTTACCCTGAACGGGGCGCAGGCCATGTCGATAAGCTGCTGCCTACCAAAATAGTCGAGTGCTTCCTTGCCATTCACTACCACCTTGCCACTACCGGGCACGAGGCGTACACGAGCGATGGCGTTCTTCCTACGGCCGGTGCCGTAATAGATTGCTTCACCTGCCATAGCTTAGCCCTCCACTTCGATCTTGACGGGTTTTTGTGCCATATGCGGATGCTCAGAACCCGCATAGACCTTCAGCTTCTTGCCCATGGCACGGCCCAGAGTATTCTTGGGCAGCATGCCCTTAATGGCGCGTTCGACCACGCGTTCAGGGTGCTTTTCCATGGCTTCTGCGAAGCTTTCGGCATGAAGTCCGCCGGGGAAACCGCTGTGGCGGTAGTACGCCTTGTCGGCGGCCTTAGAACCCGTCAGGCGGATTTTGTCGGCATTAATAATGACCACAAAGTCGCCCGTGTCTACGTGCGGGGTGTATTGCGGCTTATGCTTGCCCTTCAAAATGGTGGCAGCCTTGGTGGCAATACGACCAAGCACTTGGTCTTCTGCGTCGATTAAGACCCAAGCGCGCTCGACCTCACCAGGCTTTGCGTAATACGTCTTCACTTACATTCCTCCAATGTTGTTGGCAGGGCTGGCGTACACTTGCCGTGTGCCTGCAGCTTGCTGTACGTGCTGTAAGCGGCCGGTGCGTTTGCCAAACCTTGCTTGTTTGTTTTCAAAAGTGCAGCTCGCGCATGCGTTCGGGATCCTACTCCAAACACGGGCGTTCAATTCTGGACAATTGCACGCGCCGCTTTGCGCCAAGCCTGCGTTTACGGGGCTTTTGAAAGCAACTCGAGAAGTATAGTGCGCCAACTGCGCTTACGCAAGAAAAAATAGTCCCTGTGGGGGCTTTTTCGCAGTTTGTACACGAACGATTTTGCCTCTTGTGGGCGCCCTAGGAACGAACCACAAGTTGTTGTGTTTGCGCGTAGCCGCTTACCTGTTCCATGAGCATGGCAACTTTGCTGCCCCAAATGGGGGTTGAACAGTAAATATCGCCCATGGCAGTTAGCGAAGGCGTGGTAGCCAAACCCGTTTGCGACGTGGCCATGCCGTAGTGCCAAGCTTCGATAGCTTCTTCCCAACTGCTCCACCCGCTTGCCAAGTTGTAGGGGTCGCTGTCGGCGGCACCCCAACCCCAGGCGTTGTGCGGCTTAATGCAGTAACGACCACCGCTGGATTCCACGATGCTTACTGCAGCACACAGGCGCGGATCCACCTTATAGGTGTAAGCCTGGCGAGCCATTTCGTTGCCGTAGCCTTGCAGGGGCGCACCCTGGGAAACGAAGAAGGCGTCGATTGCTGGGCCCCATTTGGCTACAAAGTCTTTTTCGTCCAGGGCGAAGTCCAGACCACAGCCGTAGGAAATGCCGTCTTCCAGGCCGGCAATGGCGTCCACGGCGTCATACCAAGCGCCCGCCAAATCGAGCGCTGCTGCACGTTCGCCGTTAAGAGCCAAGTCCCATTCGGCCGCAGCCTTTTTCAGTTCGTCGACGCCTTCGATGTCGTCGCTTAAGTTTTCAACGCTGGTAGCAGCTTCCCTGCTTGCCTGGCGCGCCTGACTTGCCAGCTTTTCAATTTCGAAGGCGGCAATGTTGCCTTCGTCAACCAAGGCTTCCAGTGCACTTTGTGCTTCGGCCTTTTGCTGCACCGCTTCGTCGATGGCTTCGTCGACTTCGGCAAGGTGGGCTTCGGCTTCGGCAAGCTTGGCTTCGAGTTCTGCGACATTATCGTCGGCTGCTTTTTTGGTCTGGGCGTGAGAAACCGCCACGCGTTCAAGCAGGTATTCGGTTGCTTCGGCTTCGGTGGCGTTGCTTACGCCCACGATGACGGAAAGCACGCCATCGCCGCCTGCCTGCGAAAGTACCTTGTCTACCAAAAGCAAGCCAACGAGCGCTTCGGCTCGTACAGACTTAGCGTCTTCAAGTTCGGCCTGCAAGGTCTTGATGGTTTCCTGGCATTCCGCCCGTTCAGCGTCGAGGGGCTTGCGCGCTTCTGCGGCAGCGTCCACGCTTTCG
>CAJOJB010000012.1:34725-36717 GCA_905234635.1 uncultured Eggerthellaceae bacterium
TCATCTTTTGGGCTTCTTCGACGCTCTTGGCTTTGGCGGCTGCTTTCGAATCTTCAGTTTCAGTTGAAAGATTATTGCGCGAAGGTGTGGTTGATATTGCCTGACTTTCTTCCTGGTCAGGAGCCGTTTCGCCGCTTGAGGCGCTATCGTCTTCGTCCGCTTCGGGCTGGGCCTGGATTGAGTCTGGGTCGTCGGATTCGGGTTCAGGTTCGGGTTCTGGTTCAGGGTCGGGCACGACCGCAGGTTCGCTGCCCGCTTCAGGCTGGGCTTCCGCTTCGCTGCTAGCTTCAGAATCTACCACTTCGTCTTCGGTAATAGGAACAGCTTCGTCCACTTCGTCGGCATACGCAGCCAAACCTGCAAGCGGAATAGCAGGCACACCAAAGAAGCACAGACACCCCGCCAAAAGCAGGGCAAGAAGCTTTCTTGTTGTCTGTGCTTGCTTGGTCAATGTTGTCTGCGTGCTCTTAGTCAATGTTATCTTCGTGTGCTTAGTCGGCGTAGTCGGTACGTACTTACTCGGTGTTGCCCGTGTTGCCAAAGGTGGCGTTTTCGGCCACGAGCATTTGCTGGAACATATTGCGGCTCTGGTTAAAGTCGCTGGGCAGAACCACGGTAGTGGCGTTACCCTTCTTGGCAAAGTCGGACATCATTTCGGTCCACTGGGTGTACAGGAACAGTTCGTTAGCTTCCTGTTCAGACACGCCAGAACTGGCAATGGTGTCAAGGCTTTCCTTGATGCCCTTAGCGATAGCAATGCGCTGGGCGGCAATACCATTACCTGTCTTTTCCATGGCTTCCGCTTCAGCCTGAGCTTCGGTTACGCGCTTAATCTTGGCCGCATTTGCCAAGCTCTGAGCCGCCTGCTGCTGGCGCTGGGCAGCGTTAATGTCGTTCATGGACTGTTCAACGCTGGCCGGCAGCTGGATGCCCGTAATAAGCGTGGACACCAGCGTCCAACCATAGCTGGCCATGGTGTGCGATACGGTGGCGTTTACGTCGTTGGCGATGTTGTCCTTCTTTTCAAACACTTCGTCGAGCGTGTAGTTAGGAATAGACGAACGCAGGGCGTCGGCCAGGTAGTCGTGCATCTGTTCAATGGGGCGTGCAAGCATGTAATAGCTGCGGTAAATGCCCGACTCTTCAGGCGCGCTGCCCCAGTTGTAGTCCACGTGATACTGGGCGGAAACTTCCAACACGATGGTTACGTTGTCGGAGGTTTTTGCGTCGATGTTAAAGCCTTCCTTCATGGTACGCATGGAAACGCGGGTAACCTTACGGTCGATGAAGGGAATCTTCATGTGCCAACCAGGGTTGGTGATGCGATGGAACTTACCCAGGCGTTCAATGATGATGGCTTCCTGCTGGCGCACGATGAAGAAAATGCTTCTTCCAAAGATGACCAACAGCAACACAATAATGAACAAGAAGGTTAATAATCCGCCAAGCATTTTCTTTCCTTTCGAACCGTGCTTTGTTTGTTATTTTGTCGTGTCTAGCATAGCGCACTTCGCCCTATTGCCTATAGCTTTTACCAAGCCGTTACGCGGAAATTGCAGAAACGCCCACGGGTGGAAACCTGAGGTAGTCAGTACCTCATTTTGTCTCATTTAGGGATGGAGTAAAAATGAGACAAGCTTGTCCCACTTTTACTCCAACCCCAAACGAGACAAGCAGCACACTAGTTTGGAAGGCAGGACTGCACCGTTGCTTCAAGCAGGGCCGCATGGAACAACAGGTGGGCATTTTGGCTTTCCTGCGCCACGGCACGGGCCACCCCAAAGGCGGTGTCTGCCAAATGTTCGGACATAAATGCGTCGCGCAGGATAATCCAGTCGTGGGCACTTGCCGCGTCTTCGCCCTTCCACGCCTGGAATTCTGCGGCGGTAACATAGGCAGCATAGTCGAGCTCGCACACAATGTGGTCGGCCGGTTCCCGCTTGCCCGCCTGGAGCTTAAGGCCAAGTTCGCGGAACAAGGTGTCGACCACCG
>CAJOJB010000012.1:36762-38574 GCA_905234635.1 uncultured Eggerthellaceae bacterium
CAGGCGGGTGTGTTCGACACGCAGGTCGTGAGCGCGGCTTTCGGCATCGAGCGCAGCAGCATTGCTGAAGCGCACAGCCGTATTAAGCAGATCGTCCCCTTCGAGCCCCACCAGTTCCGCCAGGCTAATAGCGTGGAGCAAAAAGTCTTGCGACGTTATCCATTTTGCCTGTTCAACAGTGGGATATGAAAATGCACGCGCCAGAAAAAGGAACAGGTGAGCAAGCGCGTCGGTGCGGGAAGTAGCCTCGTCGGTTAGCGGAAGAGTGCGGGATTGTTCCACGAAAGCCCCTCCATCTTTTCTGACTGGCACAGCCACCCAGCACCTAGGCAAACAAGTACAAACAGCTTTCGACTGCGGCCACCATGTTTTCGCGACGTTGGGCGCCAACGCTTTCGAAAGCTTCTAACATCTTAACGCGCAAGCGGTCCAGAATCAACGCAGCCCGCTCGGTGCCTTCCGTGGTAATGCTTGCGACATCGGCAAGCCGAATAAGATGCCTGCTTTCGAGCCCGTCAAGCACCGAAGCCGTAATTGACGACCCCGCAGAAACACCCAGGCGGTTTTCTATGACTTCTTCGCACAAGCTCTGGGGGAACACCATGAGGACGCACAGAACCACGAACTGAGAAACCGAAAGGTCCACGCGCGCGCATTCCTGCACCATGTGCTGGTTAACAAGGTAAAGCAGGCGCAGGGGTTGGCTGGGAATAATGCCCGCTGCCACGCGCGAAGCGTCCTGTTCTTGAAGGCCATGAAGCTGGGTGGCGAATTGTTCGAAACGTTCTTCGGTGATGCGTGTTGTGCTGTCTACCAGGGAAAACGCAAAGCTTTCGTCGATGGTGTTAATGCGGTTGCGCCCCTTCAGCGTTGCGTGGAGGGCGAACTTTCTACGATCGTTTGCCAGGCGCCTTCGTTCAACCAATTCTTTTTCTTCCAAAAGTTCGCTCGTCGTTTCAATGTCCCCCCATGCCTTTGCGTAAGAGCGTTTCATGTCTTGCACAGGGAAGCCCTGGGGCATTTCTGCGATTTCGGTAAGCAGGGCATATTCGAGGGGGCTTATGTCGCCCACGTGCAGGCACACCGCGTCGATGCTGGTGTACAAATAGTGCAGCACGATATAAGTTTTATAGTTGTCCAGAATCGGTTCGTTCATAGCTGTTACTCTTGTTCGCTTTCGCCTTTGCGTCGCTTTCTCTTGCGCCACACACCTTCGCTGCTACTTGGCATCGCCCTTACTGCTTTCGCCATGCAGCCACGTAACCATCTGCCTGCGAATGCGGTCGACCACCGGCTTGGGGTCGGGCTCGGACGCGCAAATTACGCAGTAGTCCCCCGTCCCTTCGCGAGCAGGAAGACCACAGCGCTTGCAAGCGTGCGCAGGCCACTGCAAACAAACTTGTTCGTCGAAGGGCTGCACCAGGTTTTGGTAGTCGCGTTCTATGGCATGCGCCAGACACGACTCGATACACAAACCGCAATTAGTGCAACGTCCAGGCACATGGCTGTAGGTAAACGTGTCATTTTCGAGCTTATGCTGGATAGCACCGGTTGGGCACAGCTGCATACAAACGCCGCAGGCTCTGCAAAGCCCTTCGTGAACCGTTTGTTTTGGCCACGGAAAAGTGCCTGCTTCCTGGGGTTTGTTGGCACGCCATAGTTCTTCAAGACGCGTGCGCCAGAACGGAACATGACGTCGTTTCGCCTGGAGCTTTAAGGCGGTGTCGACTTGGCGCTGGCGTTCATTTGCTTCCCGCTTGCGACGACGTCCATGGAACAGGGCGCGGATGGACGACTTAATGTTGTCGGAAA
>CAJOJB010000012.1:38644-39328 GCA_905234635.1 uncultured Eggerthellaceae bacterium
GGCCGAGGCGGCAGCATCGGGGACGGAAGGGTCGTTGGTGGCTTCAGGTGCCTCGGGGGTTTCGGCCGGGCCAGCTTCAGCCGGAGCAGCTTTCGGCGGCGCTGAAGTAACCGGTTCAGCTTCTATGACGGGCAAGAACAGCGGCGAACTTTCGCGCAGGTTGCCCGCACGCCCCCAGTCGGCCAGCAAGGCGTAGGCGGTTTCTTCGTTACATTGGAGCGTGGGCCACACACGTTCATACAACTGACATTTCTTGCAGCGATCCACCACCAAGGTGCACTGCTTCGAAAAGGCCATTTCAGCCAGCCCACCTGGGGTAATAGCTGCCAAACACGTACCTAGCTGGTAGTCCTTGGCCGCGTCGAGCACCTCGGCTTCGCCATAGGGCATAAAACAGCGCAGCCGCAAAGGAGAAATGGGTTCAACGCGGCTGAGCAGCTTTCGTTCACTAAACCGCGGCGAAGAAAAGGCGTCCAAAGGACAGGCCGAAAGACACTGACCGCAATTCAGGCATTTCTCTAAATTAAGCTGGGGAAGCTGGCTGGAATCTTCGGTATAAATGGAACCAGACGGGCACGAATCGATACATAGGCTGCAATGTGCCCACACGCTGCGCACGTGCAAACAACGGCTTGCGTCGAAGCTAATTTCTATACCGTTTGCTCGATCGCCTTCTGCCACAAG
>CAJOJB010000013.1:0-49136 GCA_905234635.1 uncultured Eggerthellaceae bacterium
CGGCGGCAATCGTAGCATATTTAAACTGATTTTTTTGAAGATTTTTAGTTTTGGCGCAGACTACGATTTCCGTTTTCTGATCGCCTTCCGGATCAGTCAGCATGACCTTCTGAATATAGATCTGATAACGATGTGTGTCAGTGGAATATTTGGGATCATTTGTAATAAAACCTTCAACGGTAGAAAAATCAGAAATTGCAGTTTCCGAACGGATTTCTGATTCTGCGATGGTGACAGGTTCTGTTTCTGGTGTTCTATTAGGCTCTGTTACTGCTTCCGTGACAGATTCAACA
This sequence comes from uncultured Eggerthellaceae bacterium, assembly GCA_905234635.1. Lineage (GTDB taxonomy): Bacteria > Actinomycetota > Coriobacteriia > Coriobacteriales > Eggerthellaceae > CACXMZ01. The sequence continues at coordinate 294 of CAJOJB010000013.1, forward strand.
GAGCTGTTTTCTAATTGTGGATTGCTTCCGCAAGCGGTCAGAAACAAAAAGCCGAAAATCAATATCAAAGATAATTTTTTTGAATTCATATATGTCTCCTTATGGTTTCTGTGTGACAAATAAAATCCGTTCTGTTTTATCTGAAACAAGAGAAAATTGCTCTGGTGCATCAAGATCAGCATCAGCATCAAACTCGGCGAGCAATACAAGCCCTGCTTTCCGGATTGCATTCTCAATCAAAGAATTATCATATGCAGTTTCTTTAATAAATTCATCTGAACGATAATAACAATCCTGTTCATCATCATGAGCGAAAAATGTCAGCTGCATTTCAACAGTATCCCCATGCAGATGATTTTCCCAAGTACAAAAGACCTGTTCTGTATCATAAAGAAAAATTTTATTTTTCAGGATTTCATGATGCTTGTAAAGTGTATTCATATCAAAAAGAAACAGGCCGCCAGGCTGTGCAAATAGGGAAACCCTGTCAAAAACCTGCTGTATTTCGTCATCCGTTAGATCTTTCTGTTCCTGACGTATCTCGGTGACGATATAATTGGGGTCGTAGGAAGTGTCGGTGATATCATCGTTTACCTGCGCAAATACGTTGGAATCACTGGGGTTTAAGTATTCGGGTTTAAGGCCGATTAGCCGGGGGACAAAGTTCGAGTAGCGACTCAACAGTCCCACCAACTATATTACGCCGTTCTTCCGAACGGCGTTTTTTCATACCATACGTCCTGACGCTGCGCGCGACCCCAGCGCATTATCTAGCCCCTTCTGCGCTTACCCTCACGCACCAAAGTGCGCTCGGTCGCGCGGCGGGGCTATCTAAAGCATTGGATGTCGCGCTCGCTGCTTCACCATGGGCGACCTGTGACTATAGGACCTTTTTGTTACTTCAGGTTCTGCGAGATGGCCTAAGGACTTTCCCCGGTGGCCCGACCTTTGCGCTCAAACCACAAGCGAAAGGTTATACGTGGTAAAATCACGCACTATGGGAATAGATCAACGCATTGATGCACTAACTAAATATATCGATGGTGCAAAAACAGTTTTGGAGCTATCATCGCCGCAGCTGAACGAAAAAGGCGGCGCGGAGGATTATCGTCTGTTCCTCCAGCAATCATTTCAAAAAATAGGTGAGCTTGGTAGGAAAAATAACGCGATATTGAAAGAACACCTATTTCCCATCCTAGAGCCCGACTACACACTGACCGACGAGGACGTTGACCTTCTCCTTTATTTCAGTTCACAGCTGGCCGACACCACCGCTATGAAAAACATAGATTCGCCTTTAATCTACAAGCAGGCGGAAAAAATGCTGGAATGTGCGGAAAAAAGCGACAGCCTTCGTGCCTTGATTCTGGCGCTTGATAACATGATCATTTCGGCTTATATGATGATAAACCTTACAATTCGCCTCTATCCTGATGAAGATGCCTGCTTCCATTATCGCGACGTCGGCTTGAGGGCTGCCTATAGGCTGCTGGAATTCCTTGAACCAGACAAATTCAGTTCGCTGCCCGATACTGAGTGCAAAGAACTTGTTTTAATCAATTCGCGGTACATACGCTGTCTTTTCGAATGGAGCGATCGGGCGGGTGAAGACGAGTGCAACGTGAATGACATAGAATTACTCGAGCGGTCTTTGGCCTTGGCGGACGACTCTTTTTATCACGAACAAGTCCCTGGCTACAATTGGGACGTACACGTTTTTCGCACTTTGCAATATCTGGCTGATTTCACGGAAGATAATAATAGCCATTGTTTTAATCATGCTCAGCTCCAAAAAATCAACGGCTATACCAAACGCCTGATTGAGTTCATAAAACAACATCCCGAGCTTGAAAGCGGCTGCCCTCAGATGGAGCAGCACCTCTACTTGGCACGTAATTCATATCTAGCTGGCGAAAGTTCATTGGAAGACTATCAGAACGAGCTTCTTCGCATTATGTCGCAGCGTGATGTCAGCGACTTCTCTGCGCGCAGCATGTTCATCATGTTTACTGCACCGATTGAATACATAATGACACTAGACGGAAATGCCTTAAGCGCACAACAGGAAGAACAGCTCCGCTCCGTATACGACTATGTCGCCTCTTATGCATATCGCATGCCAAAAACTGGCGTGCTCTCATTCATGCTGACATTTCTCTCGGATATATTATGCAGTTACATGATTGTGCCTGGTGGCATGCGTTTCCGTGATATGGCGTTAAAAATCATGGCGGCCATGCACCCGCCTACGTACATACACACACTTAATGTAGCTGACATTACTAGATATCTGGCAGAAAAATTAATAGAGAAAGAGCCTGACAGGTTCATTGGAATATGTGGTGCCAAAAATACCGCTGACGTATTGGCAAAAATGGACGATATATTGGATTTCGCATACAACGGAGCATTGCTTCATGATATCGGCAAGATATTCATCGTAGAGACCATAATGACTTACGGCCGCAATCTGATAGATTCCGAGTTCGAGATAATTCAATCTCACACCCTGGTTGGTGCATCGCTGCTGCGTCGTTTCCCTTCGTTAGAGGACTACGCAGAAATGGCTATGGGGCATCATAAATGGTTCGACGACTCACGCGGTTATCCCAAAAACTTCAGCATGAAAGAGTCCGAATATCAAACGCTCGTCGCCTTACTTGCTGTCGCGGACTGTCTTGATGCAGCAACGGATTCCGTGGGGCGCAGTTACAAACGCGGAATCACTTTTGAAAAGTACACCGACGAACTACGCAAAGGTAGCGGCACGCGCTATGCACCTTATGTCGTTGAACTCTTTGAGGACGACAACATTCAGAGGGAGCTTGAAGAATTTCTCACCGAAGGTCGTGACAAAAACTACCGAAATACCTATCATCTCCTGAAAACACTATAATTCTCAAAAAAGCTGGATGGAAAAAGTAGATGCCACAGCAGTCTCTAGAACAATTCATAGCCTTATCGTCGCAGATTCGTTTGTATTCTGCTCCTTCAATCGAATCTATCAAGAACGAAGGCGAATACCTGTCGACCCTTGTTCGCAACTTTACCAAGATTGGCGTTCTTTCGGAGGAACTCAACCAAACCCTTGACAACTATGTCTACCCGCTGCTTGAGACTGGCAGGCCTTTGTCTGACGAAGAAACAGAGGCTCTGCTTTCGTTTTCTCGTGGTTTGGTCGATATGTATTCTGTTTCTACCTTAGAACCCATGATTTGCTATTTGATATCTTGCAAGCTCGTGGAGGATGCGGACTATAAACAGGATGAAATTAACCGTATTAGTCATCATCTTCGAAGAATCATTATAGAACATAAAATCTTATGGTCCTGGGTGTTAGATCTGAACAGGATTTGTGGAGTGCTCTGAATCAGACATCAACTCATGAACTTTAAAAATGTGTTTGTATGAAAGAAAAAATGAAATGAGCCAAAGAGTGTAAAAAAGGAGTGAAGTTTTGTTCCTCTTTATTGAGGGAAGGAAGGGAAAGGAAATTGGGAGGAAGAAGGAGAGGGTGAAAACCAGGCCGATTTGGATCTTTTGCAACGTTCTATGGAACTTGCGGACGACCCCTTCTATCGGGAACAGGCGCCCAACTATAACTGGGATTACCATATTTTCCGCTGCCTGCAATATATGGTGAGCTACTCCGAGCGGCTTAACCAACGGGGCATGAATGATGAGCAATTGGAGCTCCTCTACGGATGTGCGGAACGGCTCATCTTTATCTGGGAATCAAATGTAGACAAATATCGTCGTTACTGCGACCGTAATACCCTAGATCTCTATCAAGCACGACTTGGTTTTCTGACCGGACGTATGTCAGGAGATGAATACAAGTCGCATTTGCGCGACCTCATGGATCAGGCAAATCTGTTTCAGTTTGGCGTTCACGACAATATTATGACCCTCTTTGTGTTGGATGAATATCTGCTTGCTGTTAAACAATTGGGCATAGATGAACAGGATCAAACCGCGCTGAGAACATACTATCGGAACCTGGTGCTCTACACACATCGGATGCCGAAGCTTGACAGCATCTCTTTCGCAACTGCTAATATTTCAAATGTACTGAAAGATTACGCAGATCTTTCCATCGGTGGGTTTGAAGAGTTTTGTCTCCAGATGGTTGCCGCTATGCACCCGCTTACCTACGTGCATTCCCTGACGGTTGCGTCTTTGGTAAGACTTCTTGCATCCCGTTTGCTGGAAGAAAGCCCCGAAGTGTTCATTGGTTTTCAGGGTGCTCAAACAACAGAGGAAGTTCTAGCTCTTTCGCAAGAGATTTTGCGCCATGCCGAGCACGCAGCGCTTTGTCACGACATCGGCAAAATATTTGTAATCGAAATTATCATGACCTACGGGCGCAGACTGACCGACCAGGAGTTTGCCATCGTTAAAAGCCATTCGGCAATTGGCGCTTATATTCTTAAGCAGCATAAGGAAACGGAAGACCTCTTTGCAGTTGCTCTGTGCCATCATGATTACCACGACACGCTGGAGGAACGGATTAAAGATGGTGTCATCGATCCGTCCGAGAGGCCCTTCATCGATATCACTTGTTGTGCGGACAGCTTGGATGCCGCCACCGATGCGGTCGGTCGTAGTTACAAGAAAGGGAAGAGCTTTGATGAGGTCGTGGCAGAGCTTGATGCCGAAAGCGGCACCCGTTACGCTCCGTATGTCGTAGACCTTCTCCACAAGGAAGACGTAGTAGCCGAAGTCAAAGCAATCCTCTCCGAAGGACGCGAAGAAAACTATCGTCGAGCTTATAAGTTCCTTTACGACATTGCTTCGGAGGACATTCCTGCGTCCCCGTAATGCCACCCCTGAGAGTCGAGTACGTGGCTCTCTGGTCGGCATAACTGTCTCAAAGAATTTTTTCTACACAGCTTGGTAAAGTTGAAGTTCTCATACTTTTTGCGTGATAATAGCTCCAATACAGTTTGCAAACAAAGGAGGTACTTATGCAACGGGTAGAACAATTCTTGAAGGACGCGGAAACCTATTATCTGGCAACTATGGACGGCGACCAGCCACGTGTGCGCCCCTTTGGTACGGTTAATATCTTCGAAGATAGGCTTTATATTCAAACGGGCAAGGTCAAGGATGTTTCCAAGCAGATTCATGCCAACCCTAAAGTTGAAATTTGCGCCTTCAAAGACGGTTCCTGGCTGCGTGTTGCGGGCGAACTTGTGGAAGACCCGCGCGAGGAAGCCCAGCAGGCCATGCTGGACGCATACCCGAGCCTTGCAGGCATGTATGCCGTGGGCGACGGTAATACTGAAGTGTTCTATTTCCAGAATGCTACGGCAACCTTCAGTTCCTTTACCAGCGAACCGGAAGTCGTAAACTTCTAAATAGCCTCAGTCTTAAAACTAATTCTATAGGCACGACAACCTTGGGCTCTCGTGCCTAATTATTATGTACCAAGGGGGTCTATACGGATGTCCTGCTTCGGTACCTCGTCACTGTAGGCTTAGCGCAAGTGTGCTACCATGCTCCACGGAATAATTGAGGCGAGAAAGAAGGAATATATGCCTGAAGAAGCGCAAAACGCCCCCGAAGGGCTAACGGAGGAAGAAAAACAACTGCTTAATGCCAGCTGCCACAGCGGTGCCCCTGCTGCTCCCGCCGTGCTTGAACCGATGGCAGGTTCAACTATTAAGCATGTAATTGGCGTGGTATCGGGCAAGGGTGGCGTAGGCAAAAGCCTGGTCACTAGCCTGCTTGCTAGTGAGGCTAATAAGCGTGGGCTGAAAGTTGGCATCTTAGATGCCGACGTAACAGGGCCCTCCATCCCTAAGTCATTTGGGATTTCTGAACCGCTTACGGGCGATGAATCAGGCGTATTCCCTGGTCAAACCGAGAGCGGAATTAAGCTTATTTCAACCAACCTTATGTTGCCAGCCGAAGATATGCCCGTGGTGTGGCGCGGTCCAGTGGTATCTGGCGTGGTAAAGCAATTCTTCAATGAAGTACACTGGGGCGAAATCGACTACCTGTTTGTTGACATGCCCCCGGGAACATCTGATGTTTTGCTTACTGTGTTCCAGAGCCTGCCCGTAGATGGCATTGTTACGGTGTCCGCTCCGCAGGAACTTGTGTCTATGATTGTGGGCAAGGCGGTCAACATGGCACATCAGATGGACGTGCCTGTGCTTGGGCTGGTCGAAAACATGGCCTACTTCACCTGCCCCGACTGTGGCTCGCAACATCATATTTTTGGTGAGCCCCAAGGTGCAGCCGTGGCGCAGCATTACCAGATTCCTGCTTATGCTACATTGCCAATTGACCCTAAGTTTGCAGCGCTTGTGGATGAGGGCAAAATTGAGGAATATGATGTTGCAGGTGCGCTTGATCCCATCATCTCCTGCATTGCTGAAGCCGTGAAAGAATAGAAGCTGATAATTGTTCTAAGTTATGCAATCCTGAATAAGATGGATATCACGCATTTTTACAAAGAAAAAGGGGAGGGGGACTTCCTTATCCTCCTCCATGGAAACGACGAGAACTGCGACTATTTTGAGCATCAAATAGATGAATTTGCCAAAAGCTACCACGTGTATGCTGTGGACACAAGGGGACACGGAAAGACGCCGCGCGGGGAAGCGCCGTTTACCATCCGTCAGTTTGCTGATGACCTACTGCATTTCATGGACGAGCACCAGATAGGGAAGGCTCACGTGCTTGGGTTTTCAGACGGCGGAAACATTGCCATGATTTTTGCGATGCAGCACCCCGAACGGCTAGGCAAACTTATCCTAAATGGCGCGAATCTTGATACCAAGGGTGTGAAACTATGGACCCAGCTTCCGATAGAAATAGGCTACCGCGTTGCACAATTTCTTCCAGGGACAGATGACCTTACGCGTCGGCATGTTGAAATGCTGGGCCTTATGGTTAACGACCCGAATATCAAGCCGGAAGAACTTGAAGCAATTCATGCAAAAACGCTGGTCATTGCAGGAACGAAAGATATGATTCGTGAATCGCATACGCGCCTTATTGCGCAAAGTATTCCTAACAGCCAGCTTGTTTTCATCGAGGGAGACCACTTCATTGCGCGCGACAATCCCGATGAGTTTAACCGCGCCGTCCTCGATTTTCTTGGCGCTTAGGCTTTAGATTTCTGCTCCGTTTTATGCCCTAGGAGTCTTCTTTATGCGTAAGGGCATCAATAGGTTTGGACATGGCGTCGAGCAGCGGCATAGACAGGTCGTGCGAAGGTTTGGTCGAAATGCCAAAAAGCAGGGAGGATAGGCGAATGACCGACACGAGTACAACGCAGATGATGGCTGCGTAAGGTTCTAGAATTCCGTAGGTTTTCATAAGGGCGAACACGGTTGAGCCCACCACGGCTGCCGTGCCGTAAAGCGACCCTGGCTGGAAAGCGGTAATGGGCCGTCCCATGAGGGTGTCGCGAACAATGCCGCCACCCACGGAAGCTATGGCAGCAAGCATGATGGCAGGCACAATGGTGAGCCCCGCAGAAAGCGCCTTGCCAACGGTAATGACGCCCCACATGCCTAGCGAAAGCGTATCGATTACTTCTACCACACGTGAAAGGTAGTTGACCAGCTGTCCAAAGTAAAACACCACAATGCCGGTGATAACGCAGGCGATAATAAGCTGGGGGTGCTGGAAGGCATAAATGCCATAGTCCTGCAGCAATATGTCGCGGAAAATGGCACCGAAAAGTCCCGTGATAATGGTAATAACAATCACGCCGAAAATGTCGTAGCGCGCCCGGGTAGCAACCATGGCGCCCGAAACCGCGGACGTAACCGTGGCCATGAGTTCAAACCAATAGGGTATGTTCAATACCATTTCAAGCATAGTTTTGCAGTTACCATGAGTTAGCGCCGTCGCGTCGCGTTGTTTCGCATCTTTCGTTTGAGTGTTTTGTCTTTGCCAATTCTTTCATGTTGGGCACCGCGCAGCCTTTCTTGTGCGGTGTTTCTTTCAGTTCAACTGCGCTATGGTACACGCTTGCGCACGTGGGTGCACTACGTACAAAATACTTACATCTTCCCAGCTTAAGAAGTGCATTTTTAAGGTACACTTAAGGGCAGCTTTTCATCGGTAGAAAAGGTTCGTTCAAACGCAGCTTAAACACACTCAAAGCGGACCGCCAAGACACGAAAGTTGGTGGTACTTATGGCTGCTCCTACTTCTGAGCACGTACGCAACATTGCCCTCGTCGGCCAGGACGGCGCCGGAAAGACTTCATTGGCGGAAGCCATGCTGTTTGTTTCTGGCAAAACACCTCGTATGGGTACAACCCACGATGGTAAGAGCTACCTGGACTACGATGACGAAGAGATTCGCCGTAAGTTCACTATCAGCACGTCGGTTGCCCCTATTCCTTACAAGGACTACAAGATTAACCTGCTGGACACGGCGGGTTCACCCGACTTTATTGGTGACACCATTGCGACCATGTATGCCGCAGAAACTGCCTTGTTCGTGGTTGACGCAGTGGATGGCCCCCAGGTCATGACCACCAAGCTGTGGAAAGAAGCCAAGAAGATGAAAATCTCGGGGGCTATCTTTATCAATCACATCGACCGTGAACACGCCGACTTCGACAGCGCCCTGGTTGCCTTACAGGCCCGTTTTGGCAAGCGCGTCACACCACTGACCATTCCCATTGGCCAGGAAGCAGACTTCAAAGGCGTTATCGACGTGGTGCGCATGAAGGCGCGCTATTTTGGCGAATCCGATACGGAAGAACGCGTGGAAGACATTCCTACTGAATATACCGACCGTGCCAACACCGCGCGCGACCAATTGGTCGATGCTGTGGCTGAAGCCGACGAAGAGCTGATGATGAAATACCTGGACGGTGAAGAACTGACCCAGGACGAAATTGAAAAGTGCATCCATGACGCCATCAACCAGGAACTGCTGGTGCCGGTATATGTGGGTTCAACCATTATCAAGCAGGGCATTCAGGGCCTTATGGAAGACATTGCCACCTTCTTCCCGCATCCGCGTGAACATGCGGCCTATGCGCTGACCAATGGCGAAAAGTGCGCCATCGACGAAACGGGCAGCCCTGCAGGTTTCGTATTCAAGACCACGACCGACGCCTTTGTGGGCCGCCTGAGCTACATCAAGGTGCTCACGGGCGTGCTGGAACCTGGTCAGGACCTTGTCAATTCCCGCACGGGCGACAAGGAACGCATTGGCAAGTTGCTCGTTATGATGGGCAAGGAATCCACCGAAGTGAAGTCTGCCAAGGCGGGCGACATTATTGTTATCCCGAAGCTGGACAGCGCTCGTGTGGGCGACACCCTTTCGAGCGACGGCAAGCTGGAACTCGAACCCATGGAACTGCCCGTGCCCTTGTATGCCGTGGCCATTGAAGCCAAGGACAAGAAGGAAGAAGACAAGCTGGGCACCTTCCTGGCACGTGCGGCCGACGCCGATCCCACCATTAAGATTAACCGCAACGAAGAAACCCACCAGACACTTATCTATGCCATGGGCGACGAACAAGTGAACACGCTGCTTTCCCGCCTGAAGGACTCTACGGGCGTGGAAGCAGAACTGAAGCCCGTGCGTATTCCTTATCGCGAAACCATTCGTAAGACGTCGGAAGCACAGGGTCGCCATAAGAAGCAAACGGGCGGCAGCGGCCAGTTTGGCGACTGCTACCTGCGCTTGGAGCCCAACCCTGGTGCTGGCTATGAATTCGTCGACGAAATCAAGGGCGGCGCTATTCCTGGTGGCCTTATTCCTGCTGTCGACAAGGGTGTACAGGACGCCATGCTCGAAGGCTTTATTGCGGGCTATCCCATGGTGGACATTAAGTGTGCCTGCTACGACGGTTCTTACCATTCAGTAGACTCCAACGAAATGGCCTTTAAGACGGCTGCCCGCATTGGCTTTAGGGCTGCATGCGAAAAGGCCGACCCAGTTATTCTGGAGACCATGGCCGACATGCGTGTAACCGTAACCGAAGAATATGCGGGTGCGGTTATGGGCGACCTGCCTACCCGCCGTGGCCGTATTATGGGTTCTGAATCGGGCGAAGAACCAGGTGAAACTGTTATTGTGGTGCGCGTGCCTTACGCTGAAATCGTAAACTACACGCGCGACCTGCGTTCCATGACACGCGGCAATGGTTCGTACACCTATGAAATCAACGGCTACGAACAGGCCCCTGCCGACATTCAGCAAAAGCTTGTTGCAGAATACGAAGCTTCGAGGAATCAGGGCTAATGACCGACTATCAAGAACACGAACAGCTTGAAAACGAACAGGAGGAGGAAATTCCTCCTGTTCAATTAGAAGGCAGTGTAGGGCTGGGTGTCGACCTGGTTGAAATAGAACGCATGAAGCGCATTTTGGGGCGCACGCCGCGTTTTAAGGTGCGCGTGTATACGGACGAAGAACGGCAGTACTGCGACGCGACGGCCAACCCCCATGTGCATTACGCGACGCGCTTTGCTGCCAAGGAAGCCGTCTTGAAGGCGCTGGGAACAGGCTTTGCCTTTGGGATTGCGCCGGCCGACGTCGAAGTGGTGCGTAATCAGTATGGGCGTCCTTCGGTGCAGCTGCATCGCAAGGCGGCTGAAATTGCTGCCAAGCAAGGGGTGCGTGAAATTCCCGTATCGCTTTCCTACACCCACGCGGAAGCGGTGGCCTGTGCCATGGCCATTACGGCCGATTCCGTGCGTGTGGCCGAAGAACGCATAGACCCCATGGAAGAATTGGCGAAGCAATTCAAGGAAGCACGTTCGCTTTTGGACGAGCTTCCCGTGCAGGGCGAAAGTGGGGACATCTAATGCGTGAATATGCGCCAGACGTGTTTGCGGATTTGCTTCCGTACCCAACGCCTAATTTGTATAAATATTCACGTGGGCGTTTGATTTTGGTTGTGGGCAGCCGTGCCTACCCAGGGGCTGCTGGCTTGGCATCGCTTGCGGGGCAGCGGGCCGGTGCGGGCTACACGGAAGTTTACGTGGAAGATTCCATTGTTCAACGCGTGCAAATATATGCACCTTCTTTGGTGGTGCGCGCGTGGAGCGAATGGGACAGTGCCCACTGGTTGCCACGGGCAGACGAACGCCACCCACGCGCTTACGTGCTGGGTTGCGGCTTCGATGCGACCGACCCCTACATTGCTAACGTTACGCGTCAGATTTTAAAGCGCGGCAAGGCCCCCGTGCTTGTTGACGGTGGGGCCCTGCAAATGCTTTCGGCGCGCAAAATTCATGCTCTGTGCGAACCGCGCATGAAAGACAGTCTGCCCACCATTATTACGCCGCATTTTGGCGAGGCGGTCACCTTGGCTCATGCCTATGGTATCCCCACGGAAGACCCCACTGAACTGGCGAAAGAACTGGCGCGTCACTACCATGCAACCTGCGTGTTGAAGGGCCCGAACACCTATATTTCCGACGGTGAAGACTGCTATTGCATGACCGAAGGAACGGCAGCGCTTTCGAAGGCTGGTACGGGTGACGTGCTGGCGGGCATTATTGGCGCGCTGCTGGCTCAGGGCGTGGACCCTGTGGACGCGTGCGTGCTGGGCACGACGCTGCACGCGCGGGCTGGGCGTTTGGCCGCCGCAGATCTTACGAGCATTGCGGTCACGCCAGAAGATGTTATCGACTACATTCCCCAAGCTGTGCTTTCGCTTGGCAAGGGTCGAACGGAATAGTTCCTGGGGAAGCAATTAAGACGAAGCTCAAGGAGGCCTACGTATGGTGCAACAGGACCAGCTTTTTCAAGATGTGGGCGAACGCATTGAAGCGCTGCGCAAGGAAATCGAACACCATACCTTTTTGTACTACAACCAGGATGCACCTGAAATTTCCGACGCGGCATTCGACAGCCTAATGCGCGAATTGCGCGAACTGGAAGAAGCCCATCCTGAATTCTACGACGCCAATTCGCCCACCCAGCGCGTGGGTGGCTACGTGGGGGAACAGTTTGCGCCCGTGCAACATGCTGAACGCATGTATTCCCTCGACAACGCTATGGACCTTGACGAATTGGACGCCTGGATGACGCGCACCTTTGAAGCCTTTGGTCGCGAAGTGTCGCTTTGTTGTGAACTCAAAATTGACGGCAGCGGCATTGCCCTTTCTTTTGAAGACGGGCGCCTGGTGCGGGCCGCCACGCGTGGTGACGGCACCACGGGCGAAGATGTCACGGCCAATATCCGCACCATCAAGGACGTGCCACTGCGGCTGCGCGACGAAGCGCTCGCGGGTTTGGCAGACGCGGAAGCCGTGCTCGAAGTGCGCGGTGAAGTCTATATGCCTAAGGCCAGTTTCGAAAAGCTGAACGCGGCCGCAGAAATGGAAGGCAAGCAGGTCTTTGCAAACCCCCGTAATGCAGCAGCGGGTAGTCTGCGTCAGAAAGACGAAAGAATTACCGCAGGGCGCGACCTGGCCACCTTTATCTATGCGGTAGCCAATAATGCTTCGGTGCAGGTAGATGGCCAATTTGAACTGCTTGAGTGGATGCGTGAAGCGGGCTTGCATGTAAACCCCGACGTGAAGTTGTGTGCCACGCGCGACGAAGTGCGTGCTTTTTGCGAAGCAGCTTTGCAAAAGCGCGATAGCCTGCCTTATGAAATTGACGGTGTGGTTGTGAAGGTCAATGACTTTGGCCAACAGGATTCCCTAGGGTTTACGGCAAGAGCCCCGCGTTGGGCTATCGCTTACAAGTTCCCGCCCGAAGAAAAGACAACCAAGCTCTTGGACATAACCGTGCAAGTGGGCCGCACGGGTGCCCTTACCCCTGTGGCCGAACTTGAACCCGTGACGGTTGCTGGGTCGGTGGTGGCACGTGCGACGCTTCATAATGAAGACGAAGTGCAACGCAAGGACGTGCGCATTGGTGACACGGTTATCGTGCGCAAGGCGGGCGACGTGATTCCTGAAGTGCTCGGTCCTGTGGAAAGCCTACGTCTGGCGGATGCCCAGGTGTGGTCCATGCCAACGGTGTGCCCGAGTTGTGGCAGCCCCGTGGTGCGCGAAGAAGGGGAGGCAGCCTACCGCTGCGTTTCCATCGACTGCCCCGCGCAGGCGCACGAACGTCTTATCCATTGGGCAAGCCGCGGTGCCCTTGATATTGAAGGCATGGGCGAAGAAATTGTGGCTCGACTGCTTGAAGCAGGGCAGGTGAGCGACGTGGCCGACTACTACAGCCTGAGTGAATATGACCTCGCAACCCTGGAAACTGGTCGCACCAACAAAGACGGCGAAGCCATTCATGTGGGCGGTGTGGTAGCCAAGAAGCTGGTAGCTGCTATCGAAGAAAGCAAGACGCGCTCCTTTGCGCGGGTGCTCTTTGGGCTTGGTATGCGCCACGTGGGTAAGACGACGGCAGAAGCTATTGCGGCCGCGTTCCCGTCTATGGAAGCCCTGCGTGCTGCCAGCGAAGAGCAGCTGGCCGAAATCGAAGGCGTGGGTGGCATTATCGCTCACAGCATCCGTCAGTTCTTGGACACACCTGACAACATTGCCGTAATCGAGCGCCTAGCGCTTGCAGGTGTGACCATGGAAGAAGCGGCCACAACATCCGATGTACCACAGACTCTGGAAGGCCTGACCTTTGTGCTTACGGGAAGCCTGGTGCAGTCTGGTATGACGCGCGATGAAGCAGGGGCACGCCTGAAGGCTATGGGAGCGAAGGTTTCGGGCAGCGTTTCAGCAAAGACTTCCTATGTGATTGCAGGTGAAGCGGCTGGTTCTAAGTACGACAAGGCCGTTTCGCTGGGCGTACCCGTTCTCGACGAGGCCGCTTTTCTCCAAATCCTCGAAACCGGAAACGTACCTGCATGATTTCTTCTGGTGGGCGTATATTGTTTTTAAAGGCGAAGAGTCGTTTGTCGCCTAATGAACTATTTGGAATAGATGCTCTTGTTCGTGCAGGTTGCACTGTTGTTGTAAGAAAAGAAAACCCACTTGCACCGGCAAACATTGATTTATTGGTTGATGGCGATTTGTGCGAATTAAAAAATATTACTAATGCCAATAGCTTAATTAGTAATCAAATTAAGCGTGCCAGAATAAAATGGCTTAAATTGGGGCTTGAAGAACCCGTTAGGATTGCATTTACCATGAATGATTCCATCAACACTCTTGAAGAAATGATTGATGGGCTTAGGAAGAGGAAAAGACCTAATGAGTCAATTGTTTTAGTATCACCGGATGGGGGAATAGTTGAAATATAGGAAACGGAGCCGTGTCCCGATTCGATGGTCTGGGCGTACTCCGTTTCGTAAGTATTATGGCATATTTCGCTGAAGAGGGCTTTACTGGGGGCATGAAGAAGATCCGTTTAGATGAACTGATGGTGCAGCGGGGCTTGGTGGAATCCGCTACCGACGCGCTGCCTTTGGTGGTGGCCCATGAGGTAAAAGTGGGCGACGAATATGCGACATCGGTTGCCCAGTTGGTTGCGCCCGATGCAGCTGTTGTTCTTAAAGGGAAGGGGCGTTTTGTTTCCCGCGGGGGCGACAAACTCCAGGCGGCCCTTGACCACTTTGGCCAGCAGGTTGAGGGTTTGCGCTGCATTGATATCGGATCTTCCACCGGGGGTTTTTCGGACTGCTTGCTTCAGGCAGGAGCCGCCCATGTTGCCTGCGTAGATGTAGGCTATGGCATTTTGGCCGATGTGGTCCGCAACGATGCGCGCACAACCGTATTCGAACGCACCAATATCCGTACGGCGAACCCTCAAGACCTGGGTGCTCCATTCGACCTTTTAGTGGCGGACTTAAGCTTCATAGGCCTTGCTCAGTTGGCACCCACGTTTGCCCAGCTGTGCGAGCCGGGCAGCGTGTTTCTTGCGCTGGTAAAACCTCAGTTCGAAAGTGCTCACGAAGAAACCGAGGGCGGTTTGGTAACAGACCCTGCGGTTCGTACCCGCACTATTGAAGAGGTGCGTACCGCCCTCGAACAGGCAGGATTTACTATTCTTGGAACCATGGAGTCGCCCGTACCTGGCAAGAAGGCGGGCAACATCGAATACTTTATTCAGGCGGTTTTCTAGGAGTTTGCTTCTTCGTATTCTTCGCCCTTACCGTCGCCCGTATCGTCGGAGCCCCCGGAAGCTTCTTCAGATTTTTCGGGCTGGTGGTAGTTCATAAGTTCTTCGACCGTGACGAAGGTATAGCCTTTATCCTTGAGCTTGGGCAGGGCAGCGCGCAGGGCTTCTACCGTTTGTTCACGGTCGCCGCCACCGTCGTGCATGAGTACAATGTCGCCAGGCGAAGCGGTCAGCAGCGCTTCTTCAACTGCTTTGGCTCCAGGCTTTTGCCAATCGAGCGTATCAAGCGTCCAGCCAATTTCATAGGTGATATACGGCGAAATAGACGCAGCCGTTGTGGGGCTATAGTTGCCGCCGGGTGCGCGGAACATTTGGTTGCACTTCGAGCCTGTCGCCTTTTCGATAGCCTTCTGCCCCTTGGTAACATCTTCGACACGCGCGTCGTGCGTCATAAGGCCCAAGTCGTAGCCAGCGCCTTCAAACGCGTGGCTGTAGGTATGCGTGCAAATTTGGTGACCGGAATCGTATTCACGCTTTACCAGCGCGGCCATTTCGGGACCTTCGTCAATACGGTTTCCAACCACGAAGAAGGTAGCTTTGGCATCGTTTTCATCCAGGATGTCCAAAATTTGTTCAGTGGTTTCGTCCCAAGGACCGTCGTCGAAGGTGAGCGCGATAACGCGTTCTTTTGTTTCAATGTCAAACATATGCAGGACACCCTGCTGTTCAAAGGTGGGTTTTTCCTTTTCGACCATGACGCCGGAAATCCTTCCGACTATGGCGCGACCAGCACCTTCGTCACTGACGCCCTTGACTTCTCGAATCGAACCCCAGCTGTCGTCGCTTGTGGCGTCCGTGATGTTGTAGGTAAGGCGCTCGTAGTAGTCTTCTTGGATGTTCTGACCTGCGGTTACTTCAACATTTGCTCTGTTTGGCACGGGGCTGCGCGGTTCGGCTGGTTCACCGTTAATGGTAGCCGTGAAAGGTGTACCGCCATTTTCCTTGATAATGCTGCCATCTACGGCCACCAGGCTGCCGGGGGTGGTGTTGATGCCTGCTTCGGTAATGGCCATGGCAACCGTGTTTTCTTCTGGCAGCCCAACGCGTTTCCCGTTCACCTTGGCTTTTACTGGCGCAGAATTTGCACAGCTAAAGCCAATAAAACCGATAAGCAAGACCAGAAAGACTGCTGCAATAAGGGGAAGGAAGCGACGCAAATTGCTCCCATAGGAATAGGTCATAGCAGAAGCGCTTGGCGAAAAGAGCTGACTTGGCATGCCGCTTGTCGTGTAGTTCCTTCGGCTTGTACGTGTCGATGTGCGCGCCGACGTGCGCGTCGAAGGACGACTTGAAATGCGTTCGGTGCTGCGGGTTCTTGGCCGGCGTCCGCCAGAACCGAAGGAATTGTTGTTATACGAGTTGCGCACCGCTACATTCCTTCAAAGCTAGTTCTTTAAGCTGTTAATGGGGGCGGGGAAACGGCCGCCACGGTGGGCAAAAACATCGCCTGCATGCCCGTTAACTTGCATGATGGGAGCGTAGCCTAAAAGTCCCCCGAATTCTACCTTTTCGCCCACCTTTTTACCCTGAGCGGGAATAAGGCGCACGGCAGTGGTCTTGCTGTTGATAACACCAATAGCGCATTCGTCGGCGATAATGCCGAAAATGGTTTCAGCACTCGTGTCACCAGGTACGGCAATCATGTCCAAGCCTACACTGCACACGCAGGTCATAGCTTCGAGTTTTTCAAGCGAAAGGGCACCTTCTTCAACGGCGCGAATCATACCGGCATCTTCAGAGACCGGGATAAACGCACCTGAAAGACCGCCAACGCTGCTTGAAGCCATGACGCCACCTTTCTTGACGGCATCGTTGAGCAGGGCAAGAGCGGCCGTGGTGCCAGGACCACCGCAGGTTCCCACGCCTATGGCTTCGAGGATTTCTGCAACGCTGTCGCCTTCAGCGGGAGTGGGCGCAAGTGACAAGTCCAAGATACCCTGGACTACGCCCAGGCGCTGGCTGGCTTCGCGCGCCATTAATTCGCCGGCGCGGGTAATCTTGAAAGTAGTTGCCTTGATGGCTTCAGCGATGTCGGTGATATTGGCGTCTTTGGGCATATTGGCAAGCACATTGCGAACCACGCCCGGGCCCGAAACGCCCACGTTAATAACTGCATCTGCTTCGCCCGACCCGTGGAAAGCGCCCGCCATAAAGGGGTTGTCTTCTACCGCGTTGGCAAACACTACCAACTTGGCGCAGCCGATGGAATCTCGGTCGGCGGTAGCGCGTGCCGTGTCCAGAATGATGTTGCTCATCTTCCAAACGGCATCCATGTTAATGCCGGCGCGGGTTGAAGCCACATTGACCGAAGAGCACACGCGATCTGTCGTTGCCAGCGCGGAAGGAATTGATTCCATGAGCTTGTTGTCGGCTCCACTGGCGCCTTTGTGCACGAGTGCCGAAAAGCCGCCCACGAAGTCCACGCCCACTTCTTTGGCGGCACGGTCCATGGCGGCCGCGATGGGGGACAGGTCGGTTTCCTGGGTAGCTGCGCAGATTTCTGCAATGGGCGTGACCGAAATGCGCTTGTTAACAATGGGAATACCAAATTCGCGTTGTAGCTGGTCGGCGGTGGGAACGAGGTCCTGTGCAGCGCTGGCCATACGGTCGTATACACGCTTGGCAATGGTGTCTACGCTGTTGCTGGCACAGCCGCGCAGATTCAGGCCCAAGGTGATGGTGCGTATGTCCAGATGTTGTTGCGAAACCATTGCTTGAGTTTCGGCAATTTCGCGAGGTGTAATTTGCATGCGTCAAGCCCTTTCTATACAACAGGTATATTGTGCCATATTTAGGGCGACGATGAAGTTTGTTAAGCAAATGCTTTTTCTGCAGACCTGAATGCTTAACCTAGCGGTAGGTATTTGTGCGTTCTATTGAAAGTGTCAGCTGCGATATTAGACAAGATGTATAATATTGTGCATGTTGTCTAAGACTGAAGATAGACGCATTTCACGTACGCAAGCCGCCTTGCGTGATGCCCTCGTGACGCTTGTGGAGGAGTGCGGGCTTGATGCAATTTCGGTAGGCGATCTTTGCGCTGCTGCCAATATTACGCGCGGTACGTTTTACAACCATTTCAAAGACAAGGAAGCCGTGGTCGACGCCTTTGAAGACGAAGTTATTACTGGCCTCGAGGTGTTTCAGGAACGTATGGGTAAGTTGTCCTTGCCCGAGTTGGCGAAGTGCGTAGCGCTCAAGCGACCCTTGCCCTTGCTCGTAGAAATGTTTGACTACTTGCGTGAAGAAGGCGCCTTCCTGCATGCCATGCTTGGCGAAGGGGGCGATTCGGCCTTTAGCTTGCGCATCCGCGACAGCGTGTGTACCAACCTGGTCCAGTCCATTTTGCACAAGCGCTATCGTGAAAGCACCGACCCCTTTGTGGGTTACTACGTTTCTTTTTATGCTTCGGCCTATTTGGGCATGATTATGCATTGGATTGAAACGGGCATGATGGAAAGTTCTGAAGACATGGCGCGTATAGCCCAGCGTCTTTTATTTATTAAACCTGGTGAAAGCATCAAATTGTAGGAGATTTGATTATGGTTGACGAAGCGGAACAACAGGCTCAGACGGGCGAGCAAGCGCAGACCCAGGAACAGGCGCACTCCCAGCACGCGCAGGATTCCGAGCAGCTGCACATTGGTATTGACGTGGGTTCTACCACGGTGAAGCTGGCAATTTTGGACGACGCGAATGACATCCGTTATTCCATTTATCAGCGCCATCATGCCGACGTGCGCGCCACCATTTTGGAAGTGCTCAAGGCCGCGGGAGTCGAGTATGGCGACCGCGTTATGACCACTGCCATTACGGGGTCGGGCGGCTTGCTGCTGGCCCAGTGGTTGGGTATTACCTTTGTGCAAGAAGTAATCGCGTCCAAAACGGCCGTCGAAACCTTTATCCCCCAGACCGACGTTGCTATCGAGCTGGGCGGGGAAGACGCCAAGATTATCTACTTTGACCAGGGTATAGAACAGCGTATGAATGGTACGTGCGCTGGTGGTACGGGAGCGTTCATCGACCAGATGGCAGCGCTTTTGGACACCGACGCATCTGGTTTGGATGAATTGGCCGCCAAGCACGAAATCCTCTATCCCATTGCGAGCCGCTGTGGCGTGTTTGCCAAGACCGACGTGCAGCCGCTCCTTAATGAAGGTGCTAAGCGCGAAGACATTGCGGCATCTATTTTCCAGGCGGTTGTTACCCAGACCATTTCGGGCCTGGCATGCGGGCGCCCTATCCGCGGACACGTGGCTTTCTTGGGTGGCCCTTTGCAGTATTTGCCTCAGCTGCGCGAACGTTTCTACGATTCACTGAACTTGGATGAAGACCATATTATCGTGCCCGAAAACGCCCACCTGTTTGTGGCGGCGGGTTGCGCGATTGCGGGTAAAGTCGAAGCCAAGGCCGAGCGTCTTAA
Organism: uncultured Eggerthellaceae bacterium; assembly: GCA_905234635.1. Classification (GTDB taxonomy): domain Bacteria; phylum Actinomycetota; class Coriobacteriia; order Coriobacteriales; family Eggerthellaceae; genus CACXMZ01. Next base: position 19,795 of record CAJOJB010000013.1, read on the forward strand.
CGACATTATCGCGCGCTTGGAAAACTTGGGCGACGTAGAAGTGGTGCGTCTGCCTGCACTTTTTGCCTGCCAGGCCGAATACGACGAATTCAAGGCGCGTCATGCTTCTGAAGAAGTTAAAAAGGCTGATCTGGCAAGCTATGAGGGGCTGGCCTACCTTGGCATCGACGCGGGTTCAACTACTTTTAAGACGGTCCTGGTGGGCGAAGACGGCAGCTTGCTGTGGAGCTACTACACGTCTAACAAAGGCGACGTGTTGGGCACCGCCAAGCGCGGCATTAAGATGCTCTATGATGCCCTGCCCAAGAATGTCGACGGAACGAGCAAGGTTGAAATTGGTCATGCTACCGTTACGGGCTATGGCGAAGGTTTGTTGCTGGAAGCCTTGCGTGTAGACAGCGGTGAAATTGAAACGGTGGCCCACTTGCGTGGCGCCGAAGAAATGCTGCCTGGCGTGGAATTCATTTTGGACATTGGCGGCCAGGACATGAAATGCCTGCGTGTGAAAGACGGCGTTATCGATTCTATTATGCTCAACGAGGCATGCAGTTCTGGCTGCGGTAGCTTTATCGAAAGTTTTGCAGCGGGCTTGAATCTGGACGTGAAAGACTTTGCGGCTACGGCCAATTCTGCCGATGCGCCCGTGGACCTGGGTAGTCGCTGTACGGTATTTATGAACAGCCGTGTGAAACAGGCCCAAAAAGAAGGTGCTACGGTGGGCGACATCGCAGCGGGTTTGGCTATTTCGGTTATCAAGAATGCCCTATTCAAAGTTATTAAACTGCGTGATCCGCACGAGGTGGGGAACAAGGTTATCGTACAAGGCGGTACCTTCTTAAACGATGCGGTTTTGCGTTCCTTTGAACAGCTGGCAGGCGTGAATGCTGTACGCCCCGATATCGCTGGTAACATGGGGGCATACGGCGCCGCCCTCCTAGCCCGTGACCGTGCTTTTCGTGGGAATTTGGGGACGGAGGATTTTGTCCCAGAAAATCGAAAAGCAGGTATTGAAGGTGATTCTGGGACAAAATCCTCCGTCCCCAAATTCCCACAGGTGAAATCTACTCTTTTGACGGCAGACGAATTGGATGCATTGGAGCCCACGCATCGCACACTACGCTGTAAGGGCTGCTCCAACAGCTGCCTGCTTACCGTGAATGACTTTGGCGAAGACCCGAACACCGGCAAGCATCGCCGCTTTATTACGGGTAACCGCTGCGAAAAGGGTGAAGCTTTGGCGGGTGGTAAGGAAGCGGGCGCTGCCGTGCCTAACCTCTTTGAGTACAAGGCACATCGCTTGTTTGACTACGAGCCGCTTTCCCGCGAAGACGCTGTTCGTGGCACTGTGGGTATGCCTCGTGTCCTCAACATGTTTGAAAACTATCCCTTCTGGTTTACCTTCTTCAATAAGTTGGGCTTCCGCGTGGAGCTGTCCGATGCGTCCACCAAGAAGACCTATGAAGCGGGCATTGAATCTATTCCTTCAGAAAACGCGTGTTACCCCGCCAAGATTAGCCACGGCCACGTAATGAACTTGCTGGAAAAGGACCTCGACTTCATTTGGATGCCCTGCGCGAAGTGGGAACGCCAGGAAGACGAAGGGGCGGGCAACCACTACAACTGCCCGATAGTCATGAGCTATTCGGAAAGCTTGCGCTTAAACATCGATGAACTCAATGAACCTGGCGCACCGGCCTTCCTGAATCCGTTTTTGCCCTATGACAAAAAGGACAAGCTGAAGAAGCGCCTCTACGCCGAACTGGTGGAAGCGCACCCCGAAATCATGGGCAAGTACGCGAAGGCACCTACGCAGAAAGAAATCGATGAAGCGGTTGACCTTGCTTGGGCAGAAGACGAAAAGTTCAAGGCCGACATGCGCGCTAAGGGCGAAGAAACGCTTGCCTGGATTGAAGAAAACCAGGCGCACGGCATTGTGCTGGCGGGCCGTCCTTACCATAACGATCCCGAAATCAATCATGCTATTCCTGAACTACTGACAGGCTTTGGCCTGGCGGTGCTCACGGAAGATTCGGTTGCCCATCTGGGTAAACTCGAACGTCCCATCCGCCTGATTGACCAGTGGATGTACCACACGCGCTTGTATGCGGCAGCCAAGTTGGTTACCGAGCGCGACGACCTTGACCTTATCCAGCTAAACAGTTTTGGTTGTGGTTTGGACGCGCTTACCACCGACCAGGTCCAGGAAATTTTGGAAGCCAGCGGCAAGGTGTACACGCTTATTAAGATTGACGAAGTGTCCAATTTGGGCGCTGTGCGCATCCGCGTGCGTTCGCTGCTTGCCGCCCTTAAGGATGCTGCAGACGATCGTGCCGAAGCGGAAGCCTTCGCGGCATCGTGCCCCGCAAGCGAAGCAAAGATAGACCAACTTTTGGCCGACGTCGACCGCCGGGAAGCGGCCATGGCCGACTTCGAAGAACGTCGCGAAGCCAAGACGGGCACCAGTGAAGCCAAGGCCGCAGCAGCCATTGCCCAGGCTAACGTGCGCAATACCAAGCGCGCGATTGCCAGCACCGAATTCGAACGCGTGGAATTCACCAAGGAAATGAAGGACGCGGGCTACACCATTTTGGCACCGCAGATGGCGCCGTATCATTTTGAACTGCTGGCACCGGTGTTCCATGCCTATGGCTTCAACTTGGAACTGCTGCCCAGCGTGGACCATGGCGCAGTGGACGCAGGCCTGAAGTACGTGAATAACGACATTTGCTACCCGTCCATTTTGACCGTGGGTCAGATTATGGAAGCGGTCACGAGCGGCAAGTACGACACCGACCACCTGGCCGTCATTATTACGCAGACGGGTGGTGGCTGCCGCGCTACTAATTACATCAGTCTTATTCGCAAGGCACTTAAAGCTGCCGACCTGGCCCACATTCCCGTTATTGGCCTGGCGCTGCAAGGTCATGTGGACGAAGGCAATTCGGGCTTTAAGGTGACGCCGCCCATGCTCAAGCAGGCCATTTATGCCTTTAGTTATGGCGACTTGCTTATGACGGCTTTGTACCGCACGCGCCCCTACGAAGTGGAGCCGGGCAGCGCGGAAGCCCTGTTTAACCATTGGATGGACGTGTGCAAAAAGCAGATGCGCGAAGGCGAAAAGCAGGCGCGCTTCGCCAAAACTGTCCAGGCCATCGTTGAAGACTTCGACACACTGCCGCTGGAAGGTGAAGGTACCAAGCCGCGCGTGGGTGTTGTGGGTGAAATCCTCGTGAAGTTCCATCCGACGGCCAACAACCAAGTGGTGGACCAGATTGAAGCCGAAGGCTGCGAAGCGGTCGTACCGGGCCTTATCGAATTCTTCTTGTTCGGCATCGTGGGCCGCATCTTCCAGAAGGATCCGCTCGGTCGTTCGACCAAGGGGGCCATCGGTGCGCGCGCTGCCTTGAAGTATATCGACCACGTGCGCAAGCCGCTCTACAAGGCCTTGGAGAAGTCGAATCGTTTTGAAGCGCCGACCGACATTTTCACTCTGGGTGCCTACGCCGAAGAGATTCTTTCGCTGTGCAATTCCATGGGTGAAGGCTGGCTGCTGGTGGCCGAAATGGTCGAGCTCATTTTGCATGGGGCGCCAAACATTGTGTGCGCCCAGCCCTTTGCGTGCCTGCCGAACCATGTGGTGGGCAAGGCTGTTATCAAGGAACTGCGTCGCAAGTACCCGCAGTCCAATATTGTGGCGGTTGACTACGACCCAGGTGCCAGCGAAGTGAACCAGCTTAACCGCATTAAGCTCATGATCGCCGTGGCGAAGGCCAACCTGGCCGAAGCCGAAGAAGCGGCCCGCGCAGCCCGCACGGCAAGTTATCGCGCCGAACCCGAAACGAAGTCCTGCGGCGCAGTGTTTGACATCGAAGAAGCCTTACTTGCCGAAGACGGCACCGTAACCGAAGAAGAAAAAGAGCTGGTGTTGGAATGAATGAAGTGCAGCAAAAAGCAAGCTCGATAAACCAGGTTCAAGGCGCCCTTAATGCCTGGGAATTTGGCAGTTATGGCATATACCAGGTGGGCGCCGACCTGGGTGGGGAATCGTATCTGTTGGCTACAACCGACGGCACCTACGCTCTGTTTGACACCGGTTTTGCCTTCTGTGCCGAACAAACCCTCAACAATATTTATGCCATTACGGGTGGCGCCCCGGTGGACTATATCGTGCTTACCCATTCGCATTACGATCACTGTGCGGCGACGGGCTACTTGCTTAAGTACATGCCCGGTGCCCAGGTGGTTGCCAGCGAGCACGCCGCCTACGTGTTTACGCGGCCAGGCGCCTATAAGACCATGCGCGAACTCAATACGAGCCGTGCGAACGAAAAGGGCGCAGCCGACCATTACGTGGATGTCTATGACAATATTCCCGTACACGTGGTGGTAAAAGACGGCGACACCTTCATGCTAGGCAACATGGAATTCCAGGCCATTTCTGCGGTGGGGCATACGAAGTGCTGCATGGCTTATTGGTGCGCAAGCGAAGGCTTACTTGTGTCTACCGAAACAGCCGGCGTGCCTTGCGAAAGCATTCCCCAAAGTGTTGCCGTGCCTGACAACGTGCACTATATGATCGACCTTATCGAACTCATTACTTTCCGTGGCGCCCTCGAACATATTGAACGCCTGCGCGAACTACCCATTCGTGTGTATGTTTCACCGCACTATGGTGTGCTTGCGGGTGCTGAAATTGCCGACATGTGGGTTTCGGTGGATTTCTGGGCAGATTTTATTCGCGACTTCGTGGTGAGCAGGTACGAACAAGGACAAGCGGTTGAGGAAATCATCGCGGCCTACAAGGATATTTTCTACTGGGGCGGCACGGCGCCGTACCAACCTGAAGCGGCCTTCGACATTAACGTGTCCTACGCAATCCCGACCATCATTCGCGATTATTGTGACGAGGGGGAAAGCGCCTAGCGGCGTCAGAGGCATCGAGCGGTGCCCAAGATGCTCCGTGGTGCTTACTAATATATATGGGTGATATATGGGTGCATTTTCTGACAAAGTGTTCGAAGCGGTGAAGCAGATTCCCCGCGGCTACGTAGCAACCTATGGTGACATCGCGCGTGTTATTGGCAGCCCGCGTTCGGCGCGTTATGTGGGCTATGCCTTGCGCAAAGAAGGCTACGACGTCGATGTGTTCGACAACGGCGAAGCCGCCTTGTCGGCTGCAGATTTGCGACAACTTTGCCTTTGGCGGGGTAGACGTGCAGCGCAAAATGCTCCAAGACGAAGGCGTGATGTTTGTTGACGGCATGCACGTGGACATGGACCGCTGCCATTTTGCTTTTGTTGCCGACGCCCTTGGTCGCCCGACCAACATCGACTGGGCCGCTGAGTTTGGCGAAGATTAGCTTTTTTGAACAGCTGGTCTCAAGAAGATTAACCTCAGGAAGATTAGCTTCAGTTAGCCTCAGGAAGATTAAACTGTTAACCGAGAGCGAGCGGCGAATTTCCCGCAAGCATCATGGGGATAATATTGAAGACGATACTAAAGACGATGCCCACAACGGCACCAATAATGGCGAACCGCGCTTTTTGGGGGTCCTTTTTCCACCAAATAAGATAAAAAATCAAGCCAATAATGGGAATGAGAAAACTGAAAACACCGATGATAATAGAACTCATACGGATGGCCGCTTGGGTGCCCACAGCGTTTCCTGCTTGGAAGGTCTGACCGCCTTCTGCCACCCCGCTATTCAACGCTGCACCACATGAAGGGCAGGCAGCCAAACCGTCGGGAATAGGTTCTCCGCATGATCCGCATTGAGCCATCGTGCTTCCTTTCTCGTATTTTTGCACGCGGGCATTGTATCATGAGTAGTTTTGCCCGCCTGAAGCCAGGTTATTTTGCTTGGTTTATAAATAAAGATAAAGCTCTTAATGTACGGAAACCATACTAGGGTAAAACGCTATTTTTTACTGGCTTGGGCCCTCGTCTTTTAGAAGTTTGGCGAAAAACGACAGGTCGTAGGGTCTGTCTTTCTCGACGGAGATGTTTGGCAAGTGCAGGGGAGGTACAGTTTAGGCGCTTTACGCTTGAAAAAACAACAATTTCCATTTCCGCCTTTTTCCGTACGTTGACCAAATAAATACGCTCCATTCGGGCAAAGTCTTGTGTATAATGCAACATGGGTTATGGAATTTAGCTTACGAAATTCCATAACCCAAGCAGTGTTTCAACAAAGTGGTTTGTTGACGGTGAATACAACGGGACTAGGTTCAAAAGGAGGATGCCTATGTATGCACTGATCGCTTTTATTCCGCTTGTTGTAGTTGTCGTGTTGATGATTGCATTCAACTGGCCAGCTACGCGAGCACTACCCTTGGCGTGGGCGCTGTCGCTCATCATCGCCGGGGTATTTTGGCAGTTAGGTCCTGTTGACATGACCGGCCTAACGCTAAGAGGCTTCTTGGACGCCTTCACAACCTTGTTTATCATTTTTGGCGCTATCTTGATTATGAACACGCTTTCCGCGTCTGGCGCCATGAGTGCTATCAATGGTTTGTTCAAGGGCGTGTCCCAGGACGCTCGTATCTTGGCAATCTTAATCGGCTTCTTGTTCGGTGCCTTTATCGAAGGTGCTGCTGGCTTTGGTACGCCGGCTGCATTGGCTGCACCGCTGCTGATTAGCGTTGGCTTCCCGCCGCTAGCTGCCGCAGTTGTAGCTTTGTTTATTCTGTTTTTCACTCTTACTCCGCGTGCTAAAAAGGTTTTGGAGCCACAGTTAAGGACGCGGTTGTAGATGGTGGCGCGAATCCAGACGCATGGCTGATGGCTCTGACCCAGTGGTCCGCTTTCAACCTGACCGTTGGTTCGTTCTTTATCCTTATCATCTGCGTTGGCCTTATGTGCAAGGTGTTCGGTCCGAACAAGCGCTTCGGCGACGTTGTTCCTGTAATCCCGTTCATCATTTTCGTACTCGTTGTATTCAATATCATCTATCTGCTTATTGCTAGCTTCATCGGTCCCGAACTCGTATCCCTGGTTGCTGGTGTTATCACCTTGCTCGTTGGCCTGGGTACGGCTCGTGCTGGCTTCCTTCAGCCGAAGGAAATCTGGACCTTTGCAGAAAAGAGCCAGTGGGAAGAATCTTGGCTGGCCAAGTCTGAAGTTTCGGCACCGAAGGTGTCCGACATGAACATCATTAAGGCTTTCTTGCCTTACTTCATCATTATTCTCGTGCTGGTTGGTACGCGCGTAAGCCAGAATGTTGGTATGGACTGGGCAAACGCCATGAAGTCCTTCACCATCGGTACTGGCGAAAGCGGTATCATCCTTGGCCAAAACTGGAACTGGGCTGTTCTGTGGAGCCCCGGTCTGGTCTTCGTGCTCACCGCTCTTATCACGGTTGCCCTTCATGGCATGCAGGGTGGCGAAGTCAAGCAGGCTTGGATTAACTCCTTGAAGCAGGTCAAGGGCGCTGCTATCGCCCTGTTCTTCGGCGTTGCTATGGTTAACATCTTCCGTTACACCGGCATGACCAACCCCGACCTCGTTCTGGTTGACGGTTTGGGCGCTGGCGCTTCCATGCTTACCGTTATGGCTAAGGGTCTGGCCGACCTGTTCCAGGGTGCATACGTCATCGTTGCTCCGCTCATCGGTGTACTCGGTGCGTTCATGTCTGGTTCTAACACGGTTTCCAACACCCTGTTTGCTCCGCTGCAGTTTGAAACGGCTACCATGCTTGGCATGTCCCAGGTTCTCATCGTAGCTCTGCAGAACAACGGTGGTGCAATTGGTAACATGGTTTGCGTGAACAACGTAGTTGCTGCCTGCGCTACGACAGGTACATCTGGCAACGAAGGTCTTATCATTAAGACCAACGTTTTGCCGATGATCATCTACTGCGTAATCGTTGTGGCAGTTGTTGCGGTGGCGATGGCACTCGGGGTGAACCCCGTTCCGCTTGCCGCATAGGGGTCTTAGTTAAGAGAATCCCCAAGTCGCTTAACAGAAGGCCCCGCTCCATTAAGTGGGGCCTTCTTGTAAGGAAGAAGCTGGGAATAAACTTGTTGCAAATGTATACAAGTACCCACATAATTAATAAGTAGGTAATGCGTTCTGTTTGGAAACAGAACAGGTTATTTATCAGACATGTCAATTTGGCAAAGGGGAGAAGGAGGATAAATGAAAATTGCGTTTTTCCCTGGGTGCATGGTCGACATGATTTACCCCGAAATTGGTATCGCAGCCGTAAACGTGCTTGAACGCCTTGGTTGCGATCTGGTGCTGCCCGACGAGCAGGTATGCTGCGGGCAGGGTCTGCTTAATTCGGGTTATCGCGACTATAATATTCCCGTCGCAAAAATGGTTATCGATGCCTACGACCGTCCCGAATACGACCTTTTCGTTTCGCTGACCGGTTCGTGCATGAACGCGATAATCAATGACTATCCTATCGTTTTTGAGAAAGAGCCTGCCTATCTGGAACGCACCAAGAAATTGGCCGAGCGTTCTTATGAATTCACGGACTTCATCGTGAATTACCTGGGCAAGACAGACCTTGGTGCCAGCTTCCACGACACGGTAACCTTCCACAAGAGCTGCCATGTCACCCGCTTGCTGGGCATTAAGGAACCGCCTCTGAAGCTTCTTGAAGCCGTAGAAGGCCTAGAATACATTGAGATGGTACACGCCGACCGTTGCTGCGGTTTCGGTGGTACTTTCTCTTTCAAGCAGCCAGAAATTTCCGGCGAAATCGTCTACGAAAAGTGCCAGACCATTATCGACACTGGTGCAAACGTAGTGGTAGGCGCAGACGTGCCTTGCCTCATGAACATCAAGGGCGGCCTTGAGCGTATGCGTAGCGACGGTCGTCTGGACCGCGATATCCGCGTAATGCACATTGCTCAGATTCTGGATGCGAGGGAGTAACTATGTCTATTCTTTATCATACTGACGTTACCCTGCGCGAACGTGTCGCTGAATGCTTGAAGGACGACTTTAAGCACAACGCCATTAAGACGGCGCAGGAAGTTTTCTACAATAAGCGTGCTGCGCTTGTTGAAGAAATGGGCGAAGGTTGGGAAGAGCTGCGCTTGCATGCTACCGAAATTCGCAACCACGTTACCGAGAACCTGGACTATTACGTAAAGATGTTTGCCGAAAATGCTGAAGCAAACGGCTACATCATGCACTATGCTCCAACCGACCAGGACGCCCTGGCCGAGGTGCTCGACATTTTCGAGAAGACCAACTCGACGTCCACGGTAAAGTCCAAGTCCATGATGACTGAAGAAGTGGGCCTGAATGAAGTGCTCGAAGAAGCAGGCTACAAGGTAGTCGAAACCGACTGCGCTGAATGCATTCTGCAGAAGGCCGAATCTAAGCCTTCGCACATTGTTGTGCCGGCTCTCCACTTCAACCGCGACGCAATCCGCGACATCTTTACTGAAAAGTGCGGCTATGAAGGCACTTCGGTTCCTGAAGAACTGACGCACTTCCTGCGCAGGTATCTGCGTACCGAATTCTTGAACGCCGATGTTGGTATTCGTGGCTGCAACTTTGCGGTTGCTTCTACGGGTTCCCCAACGCTTATTACCAACGAAGGTAATGGCCGCATGGTTGACTCGGTGCCTAAGGTACAGATCATCTTTGTGGGTATCGACCGTATCGTGCCCGACCTGCAGTCCCTCGACACCATGGAAGCCCTGGTGCCGCGTAGTGCTGTAGGCTCCAAGATGACGGCTTACTTCAGCGTAGACAGCGGCCCGCGTCGTTCTGACGAAGTTGACGGTCCGGTTGAAGCTCACATCATCCTTATGGACAATGGTCGTTCTCGTATTCTTAAGACCGACTTCGAGCCTATGTTCCGTTGCATGCGCTGCGGTGCCTGCCTGAACATTTGCCCCGTTTACAGGCATATTACTGGCCATGGTTACGGCTCCATTTATCCGGGCCCCATGGGTGTTGTTATGACTGCAAACATGGTTGGCTACGACAAGATCGACACCATGACCTTTGCCTGCACGCTTTGTGGAGCATGCGCCGAACATTGCCCGGCTACCATTCCGCTGCATGACCTTATTCGTCAGCATCGTATTAACATTGTGGACCAGGGCAAGAACCATTCCGAAGAAGTGCCTGTCTTCAAGCTGCTGAAGAAGATGTGGTCAAGCGTTGGCTTCTACAAGTTTGCCATGGGCGCTGGTGCCCCTGTTATGGGTCTGTTTACCAACAACAAGGGCGCTCTCGACGCGAAGAGCACCTGGATGCCTGTGGTTAAGGGCTGGACATCCACGCGTGACTTCGACGGTCTTTCGAAGGACCGCTTCCGCACGTGGTTCAAGAACCACAAGCCACTTGCTGCGGAAGCTCCCGTACAGAAAACTGAAGGCACCGAAGGTGGTGGTGAATAATGGCTTTGGGTAACAAAACACTTCAGGACCTGCTCGACCCCATTTCTAAGCAGATGGGTCATACGGCTATTGCCGAAAAAGTCGAACTTCCCGAATGGCAGCATAAGCCCTGGCGTTGTACCGACGGCATGAACCAGGAACAGCTCGTAGACAAGTTCATCGAAGAAGCTGGCAAGATTGGCATTACGGTGGTGCGCACTCCTGCGGCCGACATTGCCAAGGCAGTAGCTGGCATCATTGAAGAAGGCGTGCCAGAGGCACCTGCCAGCTGCACGGTTGTGGCAGCTAACGACGAGCGTTTTGCAGCTTCGGGTCTCTATGACACCGTAAGTGGTCTGGGTAATGTTTCCGAACTGACCATTTGGGACAGTGCCAAGGGTCAGGCCAACGCTGACGCTGCTGAAGCGGCAGCTTATGGCATTACCTATGCTGTGGCTGGCATTGCTGAAACGGCTACCATCGTGCAGCCGAGTGACGCTAACTGCGGCCGTACGACCAGCCTGCTGCCCCTGGTGCACATTGCTCTTGTCGACGCAGCTACCATTAAGCCCATCATGCTTGATGTTCTGAAGGACCTTGAAGCACAGGTTCAAGAAGGCCCACTTTCTTCTTCCATCTGCTTCATCAGCGGCCCTTCGGCTACGGCCGACATCGAACTGGTGCGCGTACAGGGTGTTCATGGCCCCATGTACATCTACTACGTGCTGGTTGACTAAAACTCTTTGGCTTTTAGCTAGAGTAGTAAATAAGGACCCTTCGGGGTCCTTATTTATTGTGCGTATTCTGAGGGAAAGCCAGTCCTTTCCCTGTTAAGGCGCTTTAAGAATTGTATTAAACTGTCATGCATTAGATAAAAATGTCGGACCGAATCTAAGTGTGGGCAAAAGTATGCCTGGCCGAAAGTGAGTGAAGGCAGAGGTATGCCTGGCCGAAAGTGAGTGAAGGCAGAGGTATGCCTGGTCGAATTTGAGTACAGGCCGAAGGAGGGAAATTGGCTGCCGAGAGTGCAAAAAAGGGATCGCTTGGCGAAATTTTTACACGCGACTTTCTTTTGCTTACGACTATCAACCTGTCGACCTTTTTTGGCTTTCAGATGGTCAATATCGGTTTGCCTCTGTACATGGACCAGTTGGGGGCAACGGGCCAAATAGTTGGTCTTGCCACCACGCTCATGACCGTCACGGCCACCCTTGTGCGTGTGTTTGCAGGCGCCTTGCTTGACCGCTTTGGCCGCACGGGCATGCTTATCGCAGGTGCTTTTGTTATGGCTTGCACGATTGTTTCGTACGCCATCTTTCCCTTTGTGGGCATAATCTTGGGTCTGCGTCTGCTTCACGGTTTTGGTTGGGGTATGGGTTCTACGGCGTCATCCACGCTTGCGGCAGATATTATTCCCAAGCATCGCTTTGCTGAAGGCATGGGCTATTTTGCTATGACAAATGCCCTGTCAAGTGCTGTGGCGCCCGTAGTGGCACTTGCCCTGGTCGACGGCCCTGGCGCGGTATACATGATTTATGTTGCTGCGGGTATAACGCTTATTTCCTTAGTTCTTTCATTCATCGAGCACCAGTTCTTGAAACAAGGTCTTCCTCGTGAAGCTGGACTGCGGGACGAACAGGGGGCCGCAGAAGTGGCCGCCGACAATCCTAAAAACAACGCTTCCGCCGTGCCGCAAGGGCAAGCGTATACGAAGCTCGAAACACTCTTCGATCGACGTGCTGTGCTGCCTGGCGTTCTTATGATGCTGGTAAATATCGGCTTTGGTTGCATTACGACCTTTATCGCGCTTCACGCAAGCAGCCAGGGTGTAGAAGGTGTTTCAATTTACTTTGTTATGTATGCCATTTCTACGTTTGTCAGCCGCCCCGTTATCGGTCGTCTTATCGACCAACATGGGTTCCGTATTCCAGCGATATTTGCGACCTTGTGCACAGCGGGGACGCTTGTGCTTATTGGCGCGGCAACTAATGTGCTCATGTTTGCTGCTGCGGGCGTGTTTGGTGGCCTGGGTATTGGTACCGCTATGGGCACCTACCAGACCATGGCCGTAGTAAGTGTGGAGCCTTGGCGTCGCGGCGTGGCAACTTCTACCTATATGACCTTGTTCGACATTGGTATTGCCGTTGGGTCACTCATTGGTGGCATTATTGCCGACGCGTCTGGTTACCGCGTTATGTACTATGTTGTTGCCGCGTTTTCGCTGGCTGCTTGCCTTATTTCTTTTGCGCGTGTGAAAAACGACAAACCGGTTGTGGGCGGACCACGCTAAGGAACTAGTTTGTCGCTGGCGGTTCGCTGGTTGAGCGCTTATTCGCCGTGCTTTTCGCGGCACATCTTGCACAGGCGATAACCCTCCTCTGCAGGGTAGGTGGCCTGTAGTTCTTCGAGCGTACCGTTGAAATATATTTTGTTATGGTCGCGCATGTCGCCCAGGGCTTCGCAGTCGGGGTAGTGGTAGACGCCCGACCCCCTGTTAATAACGAAGTCGGCCGCAGCTTCTTCGGCCGTGGGAACGTAGGCCTCTTTTTGTTTGGTGCCGTCGGCTTCGTTTTCACCCGTGGCATAGTTTATAGCCACGCCAGGTTCCACGTTGTAGCAATACACGCAGAACTGAATGCCATTTCCGCTGTCTTCGACCGATTCTGCTTCGATGAGTACTCCATTCGCCACCAGGTTATCGGACCAAAAAATGGGTGTTACGCGATAGAGCACGCTGTTGTTCGTGCGATAGATGTAGCGCATGACGGCGTCTTCGAAGGGGCGCATGCCTTCGATGTTTAAAGTACGCGTGCCCGTTATCAGGTTTTGTGGGTTATCGCCTTCGGCTGCGAGCGACCACGCAATTAAATGGCAGCGGTTGTAAAGGAACTGGTAGTCCACGAAGTCATATTTGTTTACTTGCCAGCCCGTGGGGTTGTACTTCAGGTCGCCCTGGCGTTCTTCGGTGGGCATGGTATCGCGCGTAATAAGGGCAAAAGCTACGCCCGCGCGCCCTAGTTCGTCCAGTTCACTATAGGTTTCGAAAGGCCCGCGCGTGCGGTCTTCTTCGGAGAAGAAGGGGGTGTTGCCATTGATTTCAATCGAGAGTGCATCTGAATATGCGGGTACGCTATCAAGTTGGATAGGTGCCTCAGTTGCGCTGCTACTACTGTCTTCAATTTCTAGCTCGTCTGCTTCGGTCCCCGCCGGCGTCCTTCAGGCGCTAAAGGTTTCAACGGGTTCGTTTACATAGCTTGATTCTTCAGGTATGAAGGTCATTCCTAGACCGCCGTTGACTTCGAAAACAAAAGTCTGCACTTCTGCGGGTTCTTCGTCCTCCCAGCTGCGCTTAAGCTCGCAGGTCAGCGTGGCTTTTCCAGGTGCGCGAGCAATAATATTTACATAGTCACGCATGGGCCCACCCGTGGTGGATTCCTTGCTGTCGGACATGTTTTCGGTGTGCGTGCCAATGATGTCAAAGATATCTTCGGGCTCTACGGTACACACCCATTCGTAACCTGTGCCTGCATTGTAATCGAGCAGTACAGCATAGCGCTCTTCCAGGTCGGTCGTGATTGGTTCGTCGCTGCTGTTCGGGCTGACCGAACTCGGAGAACTTGATGTTTGTGCTGGTAGTTTGCACGCCGTAAGGGCAAAGCATGTTGCAAGGCACAGTATGGCAAGCAAGACGATAACAAGGTGGGTACGAACGTTGCGAATGCCAGCCATGATGCCTCCTCTATCTGGGCGTATATGGGCCTGGGGAAATTCTACACCTTAATACGGTAAGATTGAGTATATGAAAACGAGCGGTAAACAAGAAAAAAGTGGCAAGCTGGTTATTTGTCCCACGCCCCTAGGCAATTTGGGCGACATGCCGCCACGCGCCCTGGAAGCCCTGCGTGAAGCAGATGTAGTGTGTTGCGAAGATACGCGCGTCACGGGCAAACTGTTGGCAGCGTTGGGCGTGGAAGGTGTACGTCTGGAGCGCATGGACGAAGCAATCATTCGTATGCCGTTGAACCGCGCTGGTATGACGGGCGGGTCGTTGTCTGCTGGCGACCAAATAACTAACGGCGATGCGCTTGTTAGCCGAGCGCTCGGCGGGGAAGTGATTGTGTACTGCAGCGACGCGGGCATGCCTGGTGTTTCCGACCCGGGGCAGCTTCTTGTGGCGCTCGCACGCAAAATGGGTGTACCTGTGGACGTGCTGCCCGGTCCCACGGCGGCCACAACGGCCTATGTGGCCAGCGGTTTCACCTGTCCGCGTTTTTACTTCGGTGGGTTTTTCCCACGCAAGGCAGGGGAGCGCACGAAAGTTCTTGAAAGCGTGCGTGCTCTGGACGCTGTCGCCCTGTTCTATGAAAGCCCGAAGCGCTTGGTGGCATGTCTTGAGGCTATCGCGGCTGTGTTTCCAAAGCGCATGGTTGCGGTTTGTCGTGAACTTTCTAAGCTGCATGAAGAAGTTGCTATCGACCTCGCCCCTGCACTGGCGGACTATTTTGCGTCCCGCGAAGCGAACGAGGGTATCAAGGGTGAAATAGTGGTTGTAATCGATGTGGCAAATGAAGACGAACTTGCTGAAGCCAGTAATTGTGCCCTTGATCGCGCCACGCAGGCCGCTCTCGACATGCTTGCTGCGGGTGAGCTTTCCAAAAAAGAGGTAATACAAAGGCTGCAAGAAGAATTTGGCATTTCGCGCAACGCTGCCTACCAGTTGGTGCATGTAACAAAATAGCACCTACAATCTGTTGCGGAAATGGGTGCACGAAGGCCCATTTGCGTCTTTGTTTTGCCCACAAGCGCTTCACAAGTCCTGCATTTCTATAAGCCCTGTTCGCTATGTAAAGAAAGCCATTTTTGCGTGTAAAAAGCCCTCTTTTGTGTTTCCAGCCCGTAAAGCGCTGCATGCCATTCAGGTATAATAAAGGCACTTTTCAGCCACTCGTTTGAAGTGGTCGCGCATAGGAAAGCATATGGGTAGCCGTGCATGTTTGCAGCTGCCCCAGAAAGGTTAAGTACATGCTAAAAACTCTGAGGAGCAATTCCAAGGCTATTGCCGCGCTTGCTGCTGCTTTGCTTGTACTTGCGTTCTTGTACGGGCAGTCAGCATTCGCCGACGAACCCGAAATTGTTTTGAACGATCAGGTGACCGAAGAGCTTTCGAACCTGCAGGCTCAGATTGAATCGACCGCCGCCGACTACGACCAGGCGGTTGCACTTATCGACGAACTGCAGGGCAAGATTGACACCAACCAGGCACGTATCGACGAAATTAATGCTGCGCTTCCGAGCCAAAAAGCCAATGCTGCGGGTGCGCTTAAGCTTCTGTATATTCTTCAGGCTGAAGGCTACAACATTGTTAACCTTGCACTTTCGGCCGACAATCTTACCGATTTCCTGAAGCAGGTCGACTATATCGACTGCATCCACCAGCATTCTGCAGGCGAAATTACCAAGTTGGATTCCATGAAGGACGAACTGGAAACCACTCAGGACCAGCTTGCAAAAGACAAGGAAGAAGCCGAAACGGCAGCCGACCGTGCGGAACGCGCCATGGAACAGGCTAAGGCGGCTCGTCAGCAGGCACAAGAAGAAGCCATAGCCCAGGCAAAGGCTGAAGCAGAAGCCAATGCGGCTGCGAATGCGGCGGCTGAAGAAGCGGCCCTGGCTGCTGCGGCTGAAGCTATGGCGGCAGTTCAAGCCGAAGGTGGCGACGAAGAAGCTGCTGCTGTGGCTGCTCAGGAAGCCGCCCAGGAAGCCTATGTTGAAGCGGGCGGGACCACTTCCGCTGCGGCGTCTTCTGGTCTTTCTGCTGTCGACTGGGACGTGACCAAGGAAGACTTTGTGAGCGAATGGGCTGGCCGCATCAATAACTACCTTGAAGGTTCTGCTATGGCAGGCCAGGGCGAAAATTACGCGGAAGCCGCCTGGAAGTACGGCGTGGATCCACGCATCAGTCCTGCAATTTCTACCGTAGAAAGTGCTACGGGTAGCGTTTGCTTCCGCGACTACAATGCGTGGGGCTGGGGCAATTCGAGCTGGTCTTCGTGGGACGAAGCGATTGACGCTCACGTAAGTGGTTACGCCCATGGCTACAGCAATAATGTCACCATTGAAGACGCATCGAAGTATTGCCCGCCTAATGCTGGTGAATGGCAAAACCAGGTTATCAACAACATGGAGAGCATGTAAGCATATATTGTATGTACTCAACGAAAACCACTAAATAGAGTACACTTACAGGAGCGGTTTCCGCTCCTGTTTTTGTGAGGGATATATGCTTACACTGAGAGCTCACAATTTTTTCTTGGTTGCCCTAGGCATAGCCTTGGCGTGCCTTGTCCTGCTGTTTTCTTTTGTTGCGGAGCAGCCCCTGTTTGCTTTTGCTGACGAAGAAGAAAATGTTTCGTTGGTAATTGCTGGTGAAGAAGAAGTGGCCGATGTGGTTACCGTTGAATCGCTCGACCTTCCAGCGTGGGCAGCAGAAGACGAAGACATCGCAGTATTTCTGACCACCATTAATGAAAGGGCTAACGACGTTAAGGCCGCGGAAGAAAACGCTGCTGCTGCCGAACAGGGTGTGGCCCTTGCCCAGCAAAAAGTCGAAGAGCTGCAGGGTCAGATCGAAGACATGAAGGCAACGGTTAAGGAAACCGAAGGACAGCTGACCAACCAGAAACAAAAAAGCGCCGATGCTTTGAAGCTTCAATACATGCTCGATGCTTCTGGTTTTAATTTAACGGATTTTATTTTTTCGAGCACGACACTTAACGACTTCGTGCGTAATCTGGAATATATGGACCATCTGCAGGACTTGAATTTGTCTGAGATTGGTCGCTATGCCGAAATGAAGGCTGAATACGAACAGGTTCAGACCGACTTGGAAAAGAAGGAATCGGAAGCCGCCGAAGAACAGCGCGTGGCCGACGCCAGGCTTGAAGATTCCCGTGCCAAGCTTGATGAAGCCAAGGCAGCTCGTGTCCAGGCTGAAGAAGACCTTGCGGCTGAAGTTGCCGCACGCGCTAAGGCGCTCGAAGATACGGGTACCATAGACGACAACGTGAATTGGGACATGAGCAAGGAAGACTTCATTAAAGAATGGGGCGATCGTATCGACGCCTATTTGGGCAGTGCGCCTTTGGGCGGCAACGGCAAGGTCTTTGCCGAAGCTGCCTGGGACAATCATATAGACCCTCGTTGGAGTCCAGCTATTTCCTGCGTTGAAAGTGGTAAGGGCAGAATATGCTTCTTGCCGCACAATGCCTGGGGCTGGGGTCAGTCCAGCTGGTCTTCTTGGCCTGAAGCCATTAAGGCACATGTGGCTGGTTTGGCCAAGGGCTATGGTTATTCGGTTACGCTGGAAAAGGCCATGAAATACTGCCCGCCGAACGCCCAGGAATGGTACGTTCAGTGCGTGGGCGAAATGCGCCTAATATAGTTTCGTTGTTTCGACAAACAACGAAGTGAATCGACATCGCATTCAATTTCACTGACTTTGTAGCCACCTAATGCCTTGAATATGATTTTTCCCGACACTGTGGCTAGCCAAAGCCCCCCGAATATGGTTTTCTTCGACTCTGCGCCTACCTGGGGTATCATAGTGTGGCTTGAGTGAAAGAGGAATTATGTCTAAAGGAACGTTTTACATTACTACGCCTATTTACTACGTGAATGCTGCGCCGCATCTGGGTACGGCTTATACCACGGTGGGCGCCGACACGCTGGCGCGTTTTAAGCGCATGGACGGCTATGATGTGCGTTTTGTAACAGGTATGGACGAACATGGCCAAAAGGTGGCTGAAACCGCCGAAAAGCAAGGCATGGCCCCGCAGGAATGGTGTGACAGTATGGAGCCGGCATTTCGTGATGCCTGGGACTTGCTTGATATTACCTATACGGATTTTGTGCGTACATCGAGCGAGCGTCATGCGCGCACGGTGCGGGACTTCCTGAACCGTGTTAACGATGCAGGTTGGCTGTATAAGGCCAGTTACGAAGGCTGGTATTGCGTTCATGAAGAAACCTACTACGCCGAATCCGACTTGGAAAAGAATGACGACGGCGAATTCGTGTGTCCCGACTGCAAGCGCCCCGTGCGTTACGAAAGCGGTGGGGAAGAAAACTGGTTCTTTAAGCTGTCTGCCTTTCAGGACAAACTGCTGGAATTTTATGAGCAGCATCCCGATTTTATCCAGCCAGAAACGCGCCGCAACGAAATCGTGACCTTCGTGAGGGGCGGCCTGAAGGATTTGTCCATTTCGCGTTCGACCTTCAACTGGGGCGTTCCGTTCCCCTTTGACGCCGACCATGTGGCCTACGTGTGGTTCGACGCACTGCTGTCTTACTTTACGGGCATTGGCTATGCCGATGCTGCTCGCGAAGGTGAATGGGAACGTTTCTGGCCAGCGGCCTTCCACTTTGTGGGCAAGGATATTACGCGTTTCCACTGCGTTATTTGGCCAGCTATGCTTATGGCGGCGGGTATGGAAGTGCCTGAGTACCAAGGGCGAAAAGATGTCGAAGTCCAAGGGCAATGGCGTGCGTCCAGCTGATTTGGTGAAGGTTTTTGGCGTGGATGCGTATCGCTACTATTTCTTAAGCGACGTTCAGTTTGGTCATGATGGCAATATCTCACTTGAACGCATGGTTGAAGTGTACAACCATGATTTAGCTAATACTTGGGGTAACTTGTGCAGCCGCGTGTTTAATATGACGGGCAAGTACTTCGACGGTAAGGTGCCCTCTGTGCCTGAAGGTGCCGCAGTTGCTAATCCGCTGGCGGAAGTGGCCGCGGGCTTGTATGCTGAATACGAAGCCTGTATGAGCAAGGTGGACTTTACGGGCGCCGCGCGCGCCGTCCAGAAGCTGGCGGAAGCGGCGAACTTGTACGTGGAAAACATGGCGCCATGGAACCTGGCGAAGAGCGAAGAAACGGCTGACGAACTGGCGGCTGTCATGTATAACCTGCTGGAAGCTTGCCGTATTATTGCTCTGTTTATGGCACCGTTTATGCCCAATACTTCGCAGGAAGTGTTCAATCGCCTAGGTCTGGGTACGCTGGATGATGTTGCAGACATTGAAGCGGCGGCTGCCTGGGGTGGTCTGCCCGCGGGCAACACCGTGGTTACGCGCGACCCACTCTTCCCGCGCCTCGACGTTGACGCTATTGACCTCAACCTGGAATAATTGTTTTTGGGAATTTGGGGTCGGAGGATTTTTCCCATGTTTACCATGCAGGACACTTCATCGTCTGTTTTTGGGAAAAATACCTCCGACCCCGAATTCCCATTTTTGGGAAAAAATTCTCCGACCCCAAATTCCCAAATTGCAAGAACGCCGGGTGGGGACGAGCCCTTTGGTTCGGATGTGGTTACGCAGTTTAACGACGCGCTCTTCCGCTGCAAGAAGAAGCATAAGATTCGTGAAGTTCCTCCGCCTGAGCCAGCGCTTGAAGCGCCCGTGGCAGACACGCATATCCACCTTGCCATGATGCGCGACCCTGCGCTGGTTATTGCGCGCGCGGCCGTACATGGCATTGGTTTTATCTGCTGTATGGCCGACCCCGCGTCTGCGGCAAATGTGGTGTATTCCCAGATAGATAGCTGGTTTGCTGAAGCCGAAGAGCGCCTGCGCAGCATTGCGCCAGGCGTTGAAGTGCAGCTGCCTGCCTATCGCATTTCCTGTGGCGTGCACCCCCATGACGCGCGCCTCTACGATGCAGCTATGGAAGCGCAGTTGCTTGAATATTGGAAGGACCCGCGCACGGGTTGTGTGGGCGAGTTGGGCCTGGACTTTCATTACGATTTCAGCCCGCGCGATGTGCAGCGCGAAGTTTTTGCACGTCAGGTAGAGCTCATGCATCAAACGGGGCTGCCGCTCACTTTGCACCAGCGCGAATCGCACGACGAAGCGCTTGTCATTATGGACGAGGTTGGCTTCCCCGAGGCGGGCACCATTTTGCATTGTTTCAACTTGGGCACCAAAGAACTTATGCCGTGGGTGGAACGCGGCTGCTATATTGCGGTGGGCGGTGCGGTTACTTTCGGTTCGTCGGAAGACTTGCGCGACGCCTTGGCGCATATTCCGCGCGACAAGTTCCTCTTTGAAACCGACGGTCCCTTCATGGCACCTGCGCCTTTCCGCAGTGTGGAATGTGGGGCGGACCTGACCATCTTTACGGCCGAATTTATTGCCGAACAGTTGGGCTTTGAGCCTGGTCCTGAGCGCGCAAGCTTCTTGCGCGACGTGTACAACAATTCACTTTCGCTTTTGAACAGGGAGGTTACGCCATGGCAAAGCGCCTCGTAATTTCGGCGAGCCCACGCGCGATGGGCAAGTGCGCTCGGGTTTCGAAAGCCCTGGTAACGCATATGACCAGCGCATTTCCTGGCGACGAGGTGGACTACTTGCGTCTTCCCGACTTGAATATTCATCACTGCACAGGCTGCGACGTATGCAAAAGCACACAGGAATGTTGTATCGAAGACGATATGACGCAGGTTCTGGCGGCCGTGACCTGCGCGGATGAGATCTATATCGTGGCGCCAGTTTACTTTACGGGCCCTTCGGCGAACTATAAGGCCATGCTTGACCGATTCCAGCCCTACTATTGGACCGACACACGCAAGGGGCCAAGACGTTCAGTGCACTTAATTGCCTTTGGTGAAGGCGGCGACCCCTACGGGTACGACGCGCTTCCTCTTTGCACGCGGTCGGCTTTTGATGTGGTAGGTTTCGATCTGAGTTCCCTAAATGCTTATATTGGCATTGATGCGAACGAAGCTGCCAAAAAGGTTGTGGCCGATTTGTTTGGGACCGAAGATTAAGTGATGTATTCGTCGCTTGCTACACCTTCTGCTACGCGAGCCGTGCTGGAAGCGCATGGCCTTTCGACCAAGAAAAGCTTAGGTCAGCATTTCCTGGCAAACGACGCCATCGTGGGCAAGATTTTGGATTTGGCAGACATTCAACCAGGCGACAAGGTGCTGGAAGTGGGGCCTGGGATTGGTACGCTTACCGTGGCACTGCTGGCTGCTGGTGCGAATGTGCTTGCCATTGAGCGTGACCCTGCACTACCTGCCGTGTTGGCAGAAACGTGCGCGGAATGGGCCGATCAGCTGACGGTACTTTCGATGGATGCTCTGGATGCACCTGACAAGGGGACAGGTCATTTGTCATATTTTGCTCCGACACAACCTGACAAGGGGACAGGTCATTTGTCATATTTTGCTCCGACAAAGTTTGTAGCAAACCTGCCTTATGCGGTGGCTGCTACGCTCGTGCTGGATTATTTCGAGCGCTTTCCTTCGCTTGAGCAGGCAACCGTCATGGTGCAGGCCGAAGTGGCGGACCGCATGATGGCGCAACCTGGCAGCAAGGACTACGGCGCCTATACGGTAAAGCTGGGGCTGTATGCGCAGCCTGTGGGTCGCTTCAAGGTGGGGCCTGGCAATTTCTTCCCGCCACCACGTGTGGATTCCGCCGTCATCCGTCTGAATAGGGTAGGGACACCGTCAAGTTCGAACAATGATACCGATACTTTTTCCGGCATCGCCGCTCAGGTTTCTTCGGACATGCAGGATATCAACGCGCTACTGGCGTCCCTTACGCCTGAAGAGTGTGCCGCCGCCGCAACCATGGCAGATGCTGCATTCGCCAACCGTCGCAAAACACTGGCAAATTCTTGCAAGACTTACTTCTCGGGTATCCAACAACTCCCATTTGTAGGGCAGGACTCCTTAGATTCCGTCGCCCCTACAGCCCTTGAACAATGCCCGCCTCTCACGGGCGTTCAGATTGTTGAAGCCCTGCCTGCCATATTCGAAGCTGCTGGCATCGACCCTTCGGCCCGCGGTGAAACACTTGCTCTCACTAATTTCATCACCCTCGGCAAGGAACTTCTAAAACTCTATTCTTGCATTACGTAATGCATAATGATACTATCGCTTCAAGAGGTGATATAAAATGCCTGTTGAAGCAACCATTAATGCACGAATGCCCGACTCTCTTAAACGCGGTGGAACGCGCGTTTTAGTTCGGAATGGGGTGAGCCCCACGCAGCTTATTCGCAGTCTCTATTCCTATATGGACCGCGAGGATCGAATCCCGGAGTGTCTCGAACAAGAAATGGCGCAATCTCAGGACAAGTACGAACGTCGACGTGCGCTTGTGCGTAGTGTTGCAGGGGTGGTTTCTCTTCCCGAAGGCTTCAATGTAAAGAAGGCTCGCGACGAACGTATCGAAGAAAAATATGGGTACCTGTTATGAAGGTCTGCTTCGATGTAAACACCCTTATTTATCTGTTTGCGGGCGCACCTGAGCAAGCGGATGTATTTTTCGCGTATGACGTCACAAATATCCGCAAGTTTGATGCGTGCATTCCCGCTTGTGCTTTGCCAACCATTCATTACATTATGAGGAGGGGTGGCTTAAAGGGCGAAGAGCTTGACGGCATTATGCAAAACGTTTTCGAGATGTTCGACGTCTTTGATGTAATCGAACAAGATGGCAAGAACGCCCTTCAAAACAATATGAACGATTACGAGGATGCGCTTATCGCCGAAAGTGCCGCCCGAAATGGCGTGGACCTTATCCTTACATACAACGAAAAAGACTTTATAGACTCACCTGTTAAGGCCATGCTTCCCGCGCAGTTTATTGAAGCATTTAAACCTGCCAGTGTTGAATACGCAGGAATGAACCAAGGGCAAAGCCGGTAAGCTTGCTCTTTTCTTCACAATCCCTATTGAACAATCCATCCCGGCCATCTACCACTATTACTTCTGGTTGATTGACCTGCATTGCTTTTCCTTCTAAGCGCGGCGATATCATTAATGCGAAAGTTATTGCTATTAAGGATGATACTGGCGCACTTGTGCTTTCGATGAAGCAGTGTAAATAGTGAATACTTTTTTCTATGGGCTGGAATGAGATTCTGTTTTGCTTGGAATGCTTCATTACGCATCCACCATGGTAGAGTATTGCAAAAGGTTTTATCTATAGTGTTATCGCAGGAAGAGGTGTTGTTATGGACAGGGAAGAACTTATAACTATTGCAAGCGACACGGCAAGCGAGCTCGACAGTGCGGTTTCAGAAATCGAAGATGCGGTCTATCAGTTAGAGTCGATTGAATCTGAAATAGATACACTAGAAGAAGATGATGATAGCCCAGAAGTAGTTGGGGAAGCATACTCTATCTTCAGCAGTGCAGCTCTTGGTCTTGAAAGTGCAGTAGCGACAATCGAAAGTGCTATCGATTCCCTTTATATTCCCGGGGAGGCTATACCTTCATCCGAAGAAGATAGCAAAAGGGCAGCTAAGCGTACAGTTAATCCAGTATGGCGTCATATGATCAATACTAATCTTCGAATGAGCGCACTTGATGTTGAGTTGGGGGACTGCGATTCTGCTCTGAAATCAATTGAAGACGCTCGTAAACTGCTTGACCGCATTTCTGAAGAGGTCCGTGCAATAGCTGCTCAAAAACAGTCATAGGTAGGGTTTAAAAAACGACGTTGCAGATATCCTGCTCAGATTCAAGAGTTTAACAAGTCAGATTCCTTGAGATAATTAGTTGTTAATTACCTCAAGTGGTTCCCGAACTGCCCTACCTATATACTTTGGTAAAGTCTACTTACAAATTTTGGTTTACTCTACTTACAAATTCTGGTAAAGTCTACTTACTAATTTTGGTTTTTTTGGGGGTTGTATGATTCAGCGCGAATTGGAAGCCTGGTTACGCAATCTTGCTGGGTGGTTTCCTATTGTATCGGTAACAGGGCCGCGCCAAAGTGGTAAGTCTACATTGGTCCAAGCTGCTTTTTCAGAATATGACTGTATCAATTTGGAAGACCCAGCAACGCGCGAGCGTGCAGTGGCTGATCCGTCGGGGTTTGTTGCTCATTTATCAAATCAGACCATAATAGATGAAGCCCAGTATGTTCCGAACTTGTTTCCAGCGCTTCAAGCTAAAGCAGATCAAGAGAAAAAGAAGGGGCAATTCATTCTTACTGGATCACAGAATTATCTTCTGTCATCCTCCATCAAAGAATCTCTTGCAGGGCGGGTAGGTATTGCTCGTCTTTTGCCCCTTTCATATTTGGAGATAAAAAGCGCGTACAGCGATATTTTGTTTGAACAGGTAATGCTGCAGGGTTCCTATCCTGGTCTATATGCAGACAATATTCCTGTAAACATTTTTTATTCCAATTATATTGACACCTATATTACGCGCGATGTGGTAGGGCTCCTTGACGTTCGCAAAGAATCACAATTTCGAGCATTCCTGAAAGCCTGCGCGGCGCGTGTTGGTAATCTCGTGAACTATTCAGACCTATCTCGCGATGTTGGAATTGCATTGCCGACTGTAAAAGATTGGCTTTCAATTCTCGAAGCGAGTTATGTAGTCAAGCAGTTGCCTGCGTATTCGCGTAATATTTCAAAACGTGTTGCGAAGTCTCCAAAATTGTTTTTCTACGACACTGGGCTTCTGTGTTATCTGCTTGAACTCACAAATGTTAAAAGTCTCTATTCCAGCCCTTATTACGGTGCCGTGTTTGAAAACTACATTATTTCAGAACAGTTCAAGAATCGTTTCAATAGCTTGCTGGTCCCTGATATCTATTTCTATCGCGATGACAGCAAAATCGAGGTGGACATGATTGATGTGACCGAAGCAAAAGAAGCAATAATATGCGAGATCAAGTCAAGTCAAACTTTCAGCCAATCCTTTGTACGTAATGTTAATAGAGTCGTAAATGTATCTGGACTAACCGAGGTGCTCCCTGCTGTTGTGTATGGGGGGGAGGGTACTTTCGAATGCAATGATGTTTATATTTATGGCATCAATGAGTGGCTGTTAAAAAGGCATGATAAAGAATTGAGCGGTATGTCGTTTACGATTGATGGTCGAAGGTATCGCTGCGAATGGGCTATTACCGACCGTGATAGATACAAGAAGGCATAGTTGTCATCAAAGCCTATGCTGTTTTGGCATGTGGTGCAGCATCTAGAAATCCCGTTATATTAAGATGGGCGTGTGTAGCCACACATTGCCGTCTTCCCCTTGAGCATAATACAGTATACTATCACTAAAGTGATAGTAAGGAGCGTTATGCTTTCTGCGGCAGAATTCTTTGGGAAAGATAAAATAACGATTTTTCATGGGTCACCAGTTGAGGTGCGTGTGCCAACCTATGGCGTGGGCAACCCGCGTAACGACTATGGGTTGGCCTTCTATTGCACCGAACTTAAGGAACTTGCCTGCGAGTGGGCATGTCCAACTGAATCAGACGGCATAGTTAACGAGTACGAGCTGGACTGCACGGATCTGAAGCTGCTTAACCTGAACAGTGATGAATTTTCGGTCCTGAACTGGCTTGCCGTTCTGGTGAAAAACCGTCCATTGGGGCAGCGCCACCAAATTACGAATGAAATGCAAAAGTGTTTGATAGAGCAATACAGTGTCAATCTTAATAAAGCCGATATTGTTTACGGGTATCGCGCAGACGATTCGTATTTTTCTTTTGCTCGTGCATTTTTGAATAACACTATTTCGCTTGAATCGCTTGAACAGGCCCTTTTCTTTGGCGGGCTTGGTTTCCAGGTCGCCCTGCGCAGCAAGAAGGCCTTCAAGCATATTCGTTATGTAGGTTCCGAAGCGGTTCCAGGCGCGCTCTGGAACCCGCGCCGAATGGAGCGCGACAGCCTCGCGCGTGCGGCCTTCGAGCGCATCCAGCGTGAACAGGGCCTGGGCGGGACTCGCGCAATCGACATTATCGGAAAGGGTGAATAAGCATGCCTCAGGTCGAGTACTATTTTATTTCCCTCAAGGACGATGCCTGTTTCTTCGATGCGCAGGAAAACCTGGCTTCTGTTTTCGAAATTGGTGTGAACGCATGCGGCCTCGATGGGCAGCGTGTTGCAGACGCTTTTGTGGCGTCGGGTCTTGCGCATGAATTTGAGCGCAGGAACCCCGTGTTCACGGCGGGGAAGTCTGCCGTCGACTTGCTGGACTATATGGCGCCGTATTTGGGTATTCAGGTACCCGTGCCCGAACCAGAATTCGTGTATCCCGGCATGGACTATTGGGTGGGCTGGGCGCTCGTGCACTTCCAGTACGAAACGGGCTGCCCCTACAAGCGTGTGTTCGAAGTGGTGCCCTATCAGGAGCTCCAAGGCATGTATTATCCGCTGCATGAAGCACACGAATCCAAATTTGTGGACGTACTCCTGAAGCGCATGGCAGACGCACGCAAGACCACACGGTTGCGCATTCAGCGCGACATCGTGGGGCTTTCGCAGGCAGAACTTGCGCAACGTTCTGGCGTGAAATTGCGCTCTATTCAGATGTACGAGCAGCGCAATAAGAACATCAACCATGCGTCTGCTGAAACCTTGTACCGCTTGGCGCATGCGCTTCACTGTCCCATGCAAGAACTCCTTGAGTTTGCGGGCTAGGGCAAAGCGATTGCAGTGTTGAATAAATACTTAGTATTTGCTAATATTTTAGGAGAGCCATGACTAAACGAAGGGATTTAGTAAAAGAACTTATCAGTGCAGGCTTCATAAGTGACGGCGGTACCAACCATGAGCATTTCGTAAAAGACGGGAAAATGGTAAATGTTCCCAGACATCGTGAAATACCAGATCAAACGGCAAAACGCATACTTAGGCAAGCGGGTTTGCGCTAGATAAAAGGAGTAGAACTTTGATTTACATACATGAATTTGAGTTTTTTGAAGAGGAGGGTATGGTTTCTGCCGTCCCATTTGGGCTGGAGGGAGCAACAGCTGGCGCTGATTTGGATGACGCTGTATTTATGGCCACAGATTGGCTCAGGAGCACCGTTGAATACCAACTCATTCGTGGGGAAAAGCCCGAAAGTAGCTCCTTTGGCAATAAGCCAAAACACGGGGGGCAGGTTATCGCTATCTCAGTGGATTGTGACCTTGATCGCGTTAATGCTGTCACAGCCGCAGACGCTGCACGAATACTTGGCGTGTCCAGCGCGCGTGTTGCGCAAATGTGCGAAACGGGGCAACTGACTTCTTGGAGGGATGGCACTCGCCGTATGGTATTGCGCGACAGCGTAAATGCACGCCTTGCCGAGCAGCCAAAGCCTGGCCGTCCACGCAAAGATTCTGTCTTGGATTACCAGGAGGCTTAGTCTTTTTCTAATCCTACGCCGTTTTGGTGGGCGGTACAGCCAATAAGGAAATAACCCTTGCCTTCAAAGAAGATGCACTCGATGACAATTGTCCGCATTGTTCAGTCTTGAAGCATGAATACTAAAGGTCATTTGTTTCTATTTATGTACTCACGCGTTGCTGACCCAAGCCAAAAACCTACGATGAACAGGACAATTCCAACAATGATTATTCCCACGTCCTTAGTTGAAAAGCCATAAAATACGAGAATCGCCCCAATTATTTTCAAAACCGCGCTCATATGCAACCATCTCTCTATTGTGTACCGATTGTTAGCATTTCCAATAAAGCATTAGCATGCCAGATTCCAGAACTCCCATGCTTCCATCAATTTCTATAAGCGCTTGAGCTACGGATCCATTCCCAGCCATGTTGTAAATCAAAAATGAATCGCCAGTGAAAGACCAGGTAAAGCTGCGATGTCTTCCAAAAAGGGTGCGTGAATCCATTTTCCCAGTACCGTCACTGTAGAACGTAAGCTTCTGTCGATCATATTCTTGGTAACCCGCTGCAGTTGCAACCGCTTTGCTTTGCCATGATCCAAGGATATCGTCTTTTTTCATATGTGTGTTTCACCATCCAATCTCTTTCGGTTTTCCTGACGAGGCGGCGTTAAGGCTATAGGTATATATTGATAATATTTGCTGAAAGCGCGAGAATATACCTTACTTCGTTGCCGTAATGGTTCCTTTCAACATAGTTCTTGTAATTTGGAAAGGTCATGCCAATAGCTTGAGCTGACATTTTGGCGTTAGAAGTATTGCCCCCCGACCTGGCTGGATCATACATAGGGTTTTCAAGATACTCGCCAATTGCAAATGCGTATGCAACTGCAAGAGGTATTAGTAAGTTACTTTCCTCAAGAGTTTTCCAGTAAATAGTTTTAGTGCGAGGATTGAGGCAACCGCCATAATTAGCTTGCATATCGAACGCACGTTGTGCCGTAGCTTTAGATGAGTCGGAACCAGTATATGTGCCGTAGCGCTCGATACTATTGATCATGTGTTGCACTGCAGGATTGCTACGGAATTGTTCTTCGCTACTTTTGCGATTAAAAAATATTCCCATTCTGTTATTTCCTTTCAGGGACATCGATGTCACGAGGGTCAACCGGTACTCCGGAAACCCCGTCAATAGTCATGCCATATTTCTGGCTGAATTTTTTAGCAGCAACGTTGTAGCGGCTCGCAGCATCGTTGTATTGGTCGACATAGTAGTTGTATTCGTCAACTTGTTCCTGAGTAGTAAAAGCGTCCGTATTGCCCATTGACTTCATACTGTCATCCCAGTGAATCGCTTCGCTTAGTATTTGCTCTAGTTCGCTAACATCGCTGTTGTATTCGGCGATAGAGTAGCCGTTGACAGTTTCCTGGGGTTTAGCACCGCTTCCGCTATTGCTACCAGAAGAACTTGAACAACCAAAAAGAAACAGGCAGGTCAATAAAGCAAGGATAACGGTTGTTACGATATTGAAGAAACGCACTCTGGCTTTAATCGTTGTCATAGTTACCTTCCTTTCGTCGGGTGGTTTATTTGCAGTGTGAACGTGTTTACTAATCCTTTTTCATCCGAAAACCTATACCGGGCGTGTAGGTCTTGGTGTAGCCAAACTTCGACTGTCCAGTGTGTTGATGGGCTTGCGCGGACGAGTAGCTGCGCCCGTGAGAGCTTGAACGTGAGGTACTGCTGCGACTATAACCATTCGAACGAGAACTGCTTGAGCGATTATATCCGCCAGATTGTGAACCGCCGCTTCTTCCATAACGTGGCATTTTGGTACCCTT
>CAJOJB010000013.1:49246-49926 GCA_905234635.1 uncultured Eggerthellaceae bacterium
TATGTACATAAAATACGCTATAAAAAGCGCTATAATATTTGCAAGGTCAGCATTTCCAGAACGCGAAAGAGGTTTACGATGGCAACACGCACAGCATCCGTCGCAGAGGCTCGGAGCAATTTTTCAAAACTTGCAGAATCGGTAAACAAGACCGGAATTCCCGTTGTTGTATTCCGGCATTCAAAGCCATGGGTGAAAATATCTCCCATTGCCGAAGAAGAGCTTGACGACAATTACATTGAAGCCATGGATGCGCTCATAGCAGAAGGGCTCGCTGCGTACGAAGAAGGGCGATTCATCGCTGGCACGGTTGCTGCCCGTAGGGAAGTAGAAAAGAGGGCCTCCGCGCGTGCCTAGAATTCTTTACGCAGATCCTTTTATCGACGAATTGTCGCAGGTCACATCCGCGCGAGTCATCAACGCCATATTCGACGCCATCGACTTGCTCCCAACAATTCCGAGCATGGGATCTAAAAAACTTCCCCAGGCCATTGTGGACAAATATGGCAGCGCAGTTCGGAAGTTGGTAGTGAAACCGTTCCTGGTTATTTACAAAGAACTCGAGTCGGGCGACATACTTGTGCTTGGCCTTATGTATGGTCGGGCGGCTTATTAACTTATGGAATCCGAGAAGTATAAATACGCGGCATTCATCAGCTACCGGCATCTCCGTCGGGATG
>CAJOJB010000014.1 GCA_905234635.1 uncultured Eggerthellaceae bacterium
GTGATGGAAAGACTTTGCTTGTTGTCGGCGTGGCAGGGGCAACGGGCTTGTACTCGGTTGTTTCCTGTACTCTTTACGCCGTCAAAGTGTCGGACTACATCTGAAAACGTCATGCAATCACCCCCTTGCACATTGTTCTTGCACTCGCGGGGAAGCCGTGATACAATGAATATAAGGGAATTGAGCCGCCCAAGCTCCACCCCTCGCCCGTTCCGCTGCGTCACCAGCGGGCGGGCTTTTTCTATTGTCAATCATTGCTTTCAGCGCCTCCGTTCACTCGCGCTTCTTGCCGTACCTGTTCAACAAGCGCGTCATGCAGAATCATAAAGCGATTGCCTACGCGCACACCGGGGCAAAGCCCTTGTGCAATCATCAGCCTAAGCCGATGCTCTGTGTACGGGCAATCGGGAAGCCGCGCTTCTTGCCGTACTGTGTAAAGTGTCGCCATTGTGTTATCCCCTCTTTCTAAAACAAGATTTGTGCAAGATGGATAAATTCACATTACGTTTTTTGTGTTCTTTTATCGTCCCTTGACGCTTGTTATTGTAACGTATTCGTTGTATAATTACCACAACATACAACGAAAATATTTCTTTTTCTTCGTTGGATTTCGGAGTTTTAGGAGGGGTGTTTAATGTCAAATGCAACGAACGAACAACAAACGGCAAAAAACGCAGGTGATCGCGTTAAGGAATTGAGGCTAAATTATGAAGATTCTAATGTGAAGAGGGGAAAGCTCACCCAAGAGGATTTAGCCGAAATGATTTCAGCGAGGCAGACAGGGAAGCGGCGCTTGTCCCCTCAACATTTAGGGAGAATCGAGCGGAACGAAAGCCCTCTATCTCCCAAGTATGCTGTCCTGCTTTCCGAGTTTTTCAATGTTCGGGTGAAGTGGCTATTACATGGCATTGGCGCAAGGACGGACGCGGAAGCGGAAGCCGAGGAAGTCGAAAAAAGGTTACGATTTGCCCGAAATATCGGTAACGAAAAGGTTGCTGTCTGGGAGTTGGTAAATGCAATCGCTTCGCTTCGAGGCTTCCATGTTGAAGAAATCCCCCGTGGTTCGGGTGCTGACTTTGATACCCACATTTTCCAACTTACGGATAACGACCAAAACACATTTGTTTTACAGGATGATACATTTATCTTTAGGCTTCTACACTATGCAAGATTGGAAGTAAACGCTTTAATTGAAGAATCGAAAAGGGGGATTGAAAATGGCTAACATCCAAGAGCGCCGCGACAAGTCCGATCTCTTACTCTATCCGTGTTCATCGAGGACGCGACAAGGCAACAGGGAAACAGTTAAAGCCCGCAACTATGACATTTAAGGTTGAACCGACATGGACGGAAAAGAGCGCAAAGAAAAAGGCCGAAGCTGCCGCCTCGGTCTTTGAGAAACAGATTAAGGAAGGAACTGCTACAGATACGCGCCTCACGTTCCGCGAGTATGCCGAATATGTTATCTCACTAAAGGAGCGTACAGGAGCAAAGCACAAAACGATTGTCAGTTATCGCTACCTTGCGGAGCGCGTTTACCCTATTATCGGGCATCTGAAATTAAAGGATATTCGTGTTTCAGACTTGAACAAGCTATATGAGCAGCTACAGGCAGACGGTCAGAATAAGCGCGGCGGGAAGCTCTCGGCAAAGTCCGTGATTGAACATCACCGTTTTGTGTCCGCTGTTCTCGCCCAAGCGGACAAGGAAATGCTGATACCCTTTAACCCCGCAACAAAGGCAACGCTGCCGAAATTGGAGCGTAAAACGCCGAATTACTTTCAGCCGGAAGAAGTTGCCGCTATCCGCGACGCTCTGGAATCCGAGCCGATGAAGTGGAAAACTATGGTGCATCTGCTTCTCATTACAGGAGCACGGCGCGGAGAAGTCCTCGGTCTGAAATGGTCTGCCGTTGACTTTGAACGCAATCAAATCCACATCTGCAACAACGTCCTTTACGCCGCTGATCGTGGTATCTATGAGGACACACCCAAAACCGCAACCTCTGACCGCTTCGTAACGCTTCCCGTGGAAACGATGCAACTATTGAAGCAATACAAGGCATGGCAAGCTACAGAACGCCTCCGCCTCGGTGGTTACTATGAGGACAAGGGCTTTTTATTCGCGCAAGATAACGGAAGCCCGATGCACCCCGATTCTGTTGGAACATGGCTTGACCGATTTGCCAAGCGTCACGATCTCCCGCACATCAATCCTCATGCGTTCCGTCATACAATGGCTTCGATGCTCTACTTCAATCAAGTGGATTCTGTCAGTATCAGTAAACGCCTCGGACATTCCAAAGTCTCAACCACGGAAGATATTTACGCGCATATCATTGAGGAAGCCGACCAACGCAGCGCCGATATTCTGTCCGACGTGTTCCTCAAAAAAGCATGAATTTTTGGAGGAAGTTGAATTAAAGTTGAATTATTGAATCTCCCGCAAAATCAAATATGCTGATAAAATGCAAAAAACTCGCTGAAATCTTACGAAATCAGCGAGTTTTTTGGCACGCCGTGAGGGATTCGAACCCCCGGCCTTCTGGTCCGTAGCCAGACGCTCTATCCAGCTGAGCTAACGGCGCACATCGTGCCTGTCCTCCCGGACAGCTTTAACAATATAGCATACTGCCGGACAAAATGCAAGAGAAATTTTTCCTTTTTTGGAAAAACTCATTTCTATTCCATCGCGTCTCCACTTTCATGGAAACCGCTCATTGATTTTTTTGCATTCAGGGATTATAATTGCTTTTCGAATCGCGACGGGATAGAAAGGAGATGGATCGTGCCCGATGGACCCGCAACACGATATGCTGAGCAAGGCCCTGCGCCTCATTGCCGCTGCCGCCTGGGCCGCTGCCTCTGCCGCAGCTTGAGCCGCAAGTTCAGCCTGCTGCTGGGCCAAAAGCTCTTCAGCTTCAGCGGAAAGCGCATCATAGGTTTCCTGCATGCGCTTTGCTGTTTCGTTAGCTTTGTCGCGAATGTCTTCCGCTTCCTTGGCGGCTTCTGCTGCAGCTTGCTGCTGTTGCAGCTGCGACGTACGCAAGGAATCGAGCTTGTCACGCTCAACCTTGGTTTGGGAAACCAAGGCGGCGTCGTCGGCGTTCATATTAGAAAGCAAGTCCCAGTTAGTTGCAAAACTCATAAAGGAAGTCGAACCAAACAGCACTTCCAGGAAGGACGACGTACCCATGCGATACATACTGCGCACGCGTGTTCCGAGCTGGCTTTGCAAATCTTCGATTATCTTCGTTTGTTCTTCAATCTGACCTTGTGTCCTGCGAACCAGGTTCTTGGCCTGTTCTTCTTTGCCAACAGCAGCTGCATAAGATTCGTTAGCCGCATCAAGTTCGGCAAGCATGGTGTTAAGGGACTGGAGTGCCGCCTGAGCTTCCGCCTGCTTTTCCGCAACGGGGTCCGGGTCTGCCCAAGCAAGGGGCGTATCGACAAACAAGAGTGCGGCTGCCATAACAATACATACCGCAATTACTATCTGCTTAGCCTTAAGTGCACATGCGCGCTGCACCATCAAAAAGACCTTTCGTCCAGGTAATGCTTTAATTCACGCCGCCTATTTTCCCTCCATAATTCGACCAAGGCACCTACACGGCTTTTCCCTATGCCCTGTTCGTGTCAAATAGTTCCAAACTTGCGGTATACTATAAGAACCAGCTTGGGAAAGGAGGCGAGCGCGTACCTAACCAACTCGCGCCGTATACTGTTCCAGCTGTTTTTTTGTCCCCGAGAAGAAAGGCTAGCCATGGAAATCCAAGTAACTGGACGTAACTTGAACGTTTCCGACCCGCTGCGCTCCTATGCAGAAGAAAAAATTGGGAATGCGGTGAAGGTCTTCGACATAGATCCGCTCATAGCCGACGTTGTCCTACAGGTTGAAAAGAACCCCGCCATTGCACGCCGTGCTACATGCCAGATCACGCTTTCTACCAAAGGCCATATTATCCGTGTCGAAGAGCACGAAGACGACATGTATGCTGCCATCGACGTAGCTGCAGCCAAGGTGGTACGCCAGATGCGCAAGTACAAGACCAAGGTCGTTGACCGCAAGACGCGCGCTGAAGGTGAAACCATCCGCGAAACCGAAGGTACCGAACTCGACCTGGACGCCTTGATGGAAGATTTGGCCAATGACGAAGTCGTACGCGTGAAGGAACTCGAATTCGAGCCGCTCACTGAAGAAGAAGCCCTGGTAAAGATGGACCTGCTCGGCCACGACTTCTTTGCCTACACGGATCGCGACACCGACGTTGTCTGCATTTTGTACAGGCGCGAAGAAGGCAACTACGGCAAGATTATTCAAGCCTAAGCTTGCTTGGCATATGCTGTTTCAAAGGGGGCCCAGTTGAAGTAAACCCCGATAGTTGGACCGGAAACTTTTATTTCCGGTCCAACTATCGGGATTTACTTCACGTGGCCCCCTCTTGCGTCCCGGCGCATTAAAGGCAGCGGGTGGCGTGCCATTTTTCTCGGGTCGCTTTCTTAACGGCGCGATTTTGTTGTTTTATAGAAAAAAGAAAACCTTTAGGCTAGTCGCTTTCGTAACGAGAAAGGAAGGCACGAGTACGTTCGTGCTGGGGATTGTTGATAAGGTCTTGGGCAGGCCCTTCTTCAACGATTACCCCTTGATCGATAAAGATGATGCGGTCCGCCACATCGCGTGCAAAGGCCATTTCGTGCGTCACGATAACCATGGTCATGTGCTGGCTTGCCAAGTCGCGAATAACCTTGAGCACTTCTTGTGTCAATTCAGGGTCAAGGGCACTTGTGGGTTCGTCAAAGAACAACACGTCGGGATTCATGCAGAGCGCACGGGCAATACTCACACGCTGCTGCTGGCCGCCCGAAAGTTCGCAGGGCACCTTGTTTTCGTTGCCCGCCAGACCCATGCGTTCAAGCAACTGGCGCGCCTGAGCTTCCACTTCGGCAGCATCGCGCTTCTGCACGCAGAGGGGTGCATCCATAAGGTTTTTCATAACCGTATAGTGCGGGAACAAATTGTAGTTCTGGAACACCAGGCCAAAACGCAGCTTCGCTTCCTGCAAGACAGCCTTGCTTCCATAAACAGCGACGCCGCCTTCGTCGCGGGCCACGTCCAGATCGCCATAAGAAAGGCTGCCCGCATCGAAACGTTCGAGCAAAGTAGTGCAGCGCAAAAGCGTGGACTTACCGCCGCCGCTCGCGCCAATAATGGCCACCACTTCACCGGGATTCACCGCCAACGAAATACCACGCAACACATGGTTTTCGCCGTAGGACTTATTAACATTTTCGAGCCTTACCAGGGGCTGTACTGATTCAGTCACCTTACCAACCCCCTAGTCGTGGTAATAGTCGAGCCGCTTTTCGGCACGCGCCATAATCACTTCAACTACCATGTTGAAAACCCAATAGAATGCGCCCGCTAATAGGAAGGGAATCATGCTCCCCTCGCGGGCAGCCAAGGCCTTGGCCGTACTAAACATTTCGGCCACACCAATGGCAAAGGCCAGCGACGTGTCTTTTACTAGCGTGATAATTTCGTTGGCCATAGCAGGCAAAATACGCTTGATAACCTGCGGCAACACAATACGCATAAAGGTCTGGCCGCTGGAATAGCCCAGGACATCAGCCGCTTCGTATTGCCCGCGCGGGATAGACTGAATGCCACCACGATAGATTTCTGCAAAGTAGGCAGCGTAGTTCAAGATAAACGCGATAACGGTAGCCGTCCATTTGCTGTCGGGCGTCAGGTTAATGCCGAACACATAGTACGGCGCAAAATAGATGGCAAACATCTGCAGCATGAGCGGTGTGCCACGCATGATAGAAATATAAAGTTGCATAAGCAGCTGCAGCGGCTTGAACTTGCTCATACGGCCAAGCGCAATAACAACGCCAAGGGGCAGCGACCCAAGCAGCGTAAGGAAAAACAACTCAACCGTGACAATAAAGCCACGGCCAAGCATTTCCATCATGACGCCAAATTCCATTACCGGTTACTTCCTTGCCACAAACGAGTGACGACTCAAAAAAAGACCACCTGAACGTTCGCCAGGTGGTCCCTAAATCTTCCTAATCCCTTACTTCAATACCCAGTTGTCGAAGGAAATGCCATATTCGGCATACTTGTCGCACAGGGCTTCGACGGTACCGTCGGCTGCCATTTCCTGCAGCGTAGCGGTTACCTGGTCGGCTAGGGCTTCGTTACCCAGCTTAAAGCCAACGGCATAGTGTTCAGCGGAAAGCTGTTCGTCAAGCACCTTGAACTTGCCAGGGTTCTGAGACATCTGATAGGCCGCGATGGAAAGATCGCATGCCAGAGCGTCAAGTGCGCCAGCATCAAGTTCGGTTGCCGCGATGTTGTAGTCAGGGCGGGTTTCCAGAGCCGCAAAGGTAGCAGCCAGTTCGGCCTGGTCGCCTTCCAGCACTTCCTGGGCCGCAGAGTCAACCTGGGTACCCACGGTCTTGCCTGCGAGGTCGGACAAGGTAGCAACGTCGCTGTCGGCCCTCACCATAATAACCTGGCCATTGTCCATGTAGGGCTTGCTGAAAGCGTAGTCTGCCTCGCGGCCTTCCATGGTAAAGCCATTCCAGATACACACAAAGGCGCCCGCATTGAGCTCTTCGAGCTTGGTGTCCCAGTTAATAGGCACACAGCTGTATTCCCAGCCATTACGTGCGCACACTTCCTGGGCCAGCTCCAGGTCGAAACCAGTGAATTCGCCGTCTTCGCCTACAAAGCCATAGGGCGGATATTCCTGGTCGAAGCCAACCACAAACTTGCCGTCAAATTCTGCTGCTGCAGTCGCAGAAGCACCCGCAGCACTACTTGCAGCAGCGCCGCCAACGCCGCCACAACCAGCCAAGGCAAAAAGACCCAAGGCAGCAGCCAGGGCAAATACGACCACACTTATAAACTTCTTTTTCATGTTCCCTTCCCTTTCTTAAAGGTTGTGCACCTAAGCACTTTACTACAGTAATGCAGCACTGCTTTAGCGTGCTAAAGTAACTGAGTTAGTATACCACTTGATTCGATTCGTATGAAAAACATTTAAGGCAGCGATATAGGCCGCTCGCAGTCGTCCAAATACGGCTTAATCCTCGTCCTTAATATAAGGTTTCTCATATATAAAGTTTTTCACGTAAGGTTTTTCAAGCGCTCAAAATAGAATGTTAAATAAAGCGCTCCTCGATAGCCGCAAGTTCTTCAGGTGTATTCACGTTAATAAAGCAGCCACCCATGGGCTCTGCGGAAAGAACGCGCGCTTGCGGGAATTCGCACACCGTCACGTCCGAAAGGAAGGCCTGGGCGCGCATTTCTCCTTTGCCAACACGCGCACGAATGGCGGGCAGGCATGCTTCGCGCGCATACACCGCATGGAAGGGCTCGAAACCGTGCTTATTTACCGGCACCACGCAGTCTGCCTGAGACAATGAAAGCTCGGCGCATTCCGCCGCGATAAGCTTCGCAGACACAAACACCATGTCGCAGGCGACCATAGCAATATAAGGCGTAGTGGCTGTTTCGAATGCGGTTAAAAAGCCTGGGAGCGCCCCACGATAGTCCAGCTTGTCCTGTTCCATACGCAGGGGAAGGCCCGGATACTCTTCGAAAAGGAACTGGAGGTTTTCGGGCTCGTTGGTTGTAATAAGAATCTCATCTGCCACAGGCGCCACACGTTCCACCATGCGTGCAATAAGGGGGCGCCCCCCAAAAGGAACGGTAGCCTTGCTCCGCCCCATGCGCTTTGATTCCCCGCCTGCCTGGATAGCAACCGTTACCCGCGGACGAATAAAGCGTTGCTGCACGAAGTCGCACAGACCACCAATGTCATCGAGGGCAAAGAATGGGATATCGTAGAGTTCGGCAGCTTCCTGGGCTGCCGGAATATCGCTAACCACTGCCACCGTCTTTGCATGGGGCATCTTGGCAACACGATCGTCCGAAGGATCATAGGCCGCCTGCCAACGTGCACGCTGCACAAAGTCGCTGTTCAGCGGTTCACCCGCCTTCGCACATTCCAGAAACGCCGCTGCCACCTGTTCGTCGGCGGTATTTCCCGCACGCATAATTTCAATGGTAGGCAGACCACTCTTGCGATAGCCTTCCACCAAAACAATGTCGTGACCAGGCATTCTGGCAACCAGGTCGGCACATTCTATTTCGTGATCAAGCGTTTTTATCTGAGCCATTTGGTCGGGCGAAGCAATAATAACTTCGTTGGCGCCCGCCGCGCGATGCCGATAGGAATCCTTGCCCGGCACGTCGATATCAAAGCCAACATGGCTATGGTGTTTAATGCTTCCCACGTCTATACCGCGTGCGCACAACTGCGCAATAAGCGCTTCAATCAGAGTGGTTTTACCAGAATTATGACGCCCGACAATGGCAAGGGCTGGGCTCGGAAGAAGTGTTTTCATACCTACTTGGCTTCACCTTCGGGAACTTCTTCGACAGCTTCTTCAGATGCAGCCTGTTCAGGCTTAGCTTCTTCAAGAGCGCGCACAGGGGTTTCAGCTTCTTCGTCTTCTTCGTCGGCGAAAGATTCATCGACCTTCTTTTGTACTTCGCCCATGCCTTCGCGCATGCTTTTTGCCGTCTTGCCAAAGGCGCTCCCCAGCTTTGGCAAGTATTTTGGGCCAAAAATGACCAGGAAAACCGCAAGAATAATAAGGAGTTCTGGAACACCCAAACCTAAAATCTTCATTAGTCCTCCTCTGCCCAACTACCAGTGAACAATAACTGCATTACCAGCCTCGATAATGCCATACAATTCTTCTGCCGCTGAATACGGCAGATTAACGCAGCCATGCGAACCGTAGCCAATAGCGTAACTATTACCGCCAAAGGCCCACTGCCACGTAGCGTCATGGAAGCCAATACCAGAATAGGTAAACTGCATCCAGTATTGCACCTTTGTTTCGTATTCGCGCTGGCCCGAAGAAGTCATTTCGCCACGCAAGACCGAAGGGCTTTCTTTGTACAGTACCCTCCACACGCCAGGCGTAGTGTCGTGCTTACCGTCGGGCATGCCCGAAATGAAGTCGGATTCCCACACGCATTCGCCCGATAAATTAAAGAAGCGTGCGTGCTGCTGCGAAAGATCGACGTCGGCAAAAGCGCCCCAGTCTGGCTGGCCTGTGCCATTCCAGGTATAACCTTCGGTAAACGTGGGGACGGTAATGGTGGCCTCGGTGCCGCCCTTAATGCCTTCGCTCACCTGGCTTATCAGGCTTTCATTGTCGATTTCCCAGCCATAAGTGCCTCCTGAAACCAGATATTCCGCCCCGTCGGATGGACGCACGTAGGTGCGCTCGGTTCCTACAGTATTCAGGCTTACGGCAAGATCTTGAATCCACGTATTCATGGCCTCTTCGTCGAATGCAACCGCGTAGTCGTCGCCAATAGTAACCCATTGCGAAATCTGGCTGGCATCGATAGTGGTTGCATGAATGGCCGTATCGCCCAACACCAAGTCGAGATTGGCCTTGCAATAATTGTTTGCTTCGTCGACCGCACCTACCAAGCGCTCATCAGTTGCAAGAATGTCTGCCGGAACAATTGCGTCTTCGGGAATGTCGATGCTCGATTCCATGGAAACCAAGGCTTTTTCGGCAGCATCGAGAATAGGCTGAATCTGAAGCTTTGTCCCAGGTACTTCAGGGTGAATGACGTATTGTTTGTTTTCCGCGTCATATTCGATATAGGCATTTTCGGGGTCTTTTGCCGTTGCGTTATAAGCCTGAATCTGCTGACGCAAATCGGTCTTAAAGGTACCCGTATTAAATTCGTCAAGCACAATATCGGTGATGTCATGTTCTTTGGTTAATTCGAGTGGCCAACGCAATGCCGCGTCGTTAGTGATAGCCCTATTCGCCACAGCAGTGCCGTCGATGCCCGCGGCAACGTCTTGAGCGGCAACCATAAAGCTGGCGTCATTACCTTTAATGCTCATGGTGTAATTACTACCCAAGGAATCGGCAACTTGAACAAGCTCTTCAGCGGTTTTATAGGACATGTCGGTGCCGGCCATGGTGGTGTTGGGGAATAAATGGTTACTGAAATACCACCAACCACCTGCATAGGCCGCTGCAACTAAGGCAACAAGAACGGCGACAACAATGGCGACTATACGACCTGGATGACGTTTTTTCTTAAGTTCGACAGGAGTCCAACCGCCATCTGGATCCGCGGTCCACACAACAGTATTGCCATTGGCGTCCTTGCCGATGCCTTCTGTTTGCGTATTTGCTGCGTGGACTCCCGCAGCATGTTTCCCCTGTACTTTTCCAGCCATCCTGTTTTGCTCTTTTTGCTTGTACGTCTATGCCATGTTTTGCGTGGCTTTTTACACATATGGTGCCCGGGGTGGGAGTCGAACCCACACGGGTCGCCCCAAAGGTTTTTGAGACCTCCGCGTCTGCCATTCCGCCACCCGGGCACGTAAAGAAGAATTATAACTGAATCGTGCCTGTTTAGCACACATAAACATGTAGTTCGAAAAAAAGATACGTATCCTGCAGAAAAGGTGCATTCAGCACGCACATAAAACCAGCCTACGAGGGCATGCTTTCCAGGAAGAATTACGGCTTTATCGAGTGCTAGGCAAGAGGAAGCGTTACCGCAAACGTAGTACCTTCGCCTTGGCTGCTCGTTACTTCAATATTGCCCTTGTGTTCTTCGACGATACTTTTTGCAATAGCCAGCCCCAAGCCAAAACCACCCTGCTCGCGCGTGCGGGCCTTGTCAGAACGATAGAATCGGTCAAACACATGCGGCAGGTCTTCTGCAGGAATGGGTTCGCCTGAATTGGTCACTGCCAGCACGCAGTGCGCAGATACACGGCTGAGCCTTACGACAACCTTGCCACCATCTTGGGCGTACTTGCAAGCATTGTCCATGAGAGTGCCTACCAAACGGTTAAGGCTCTTTTCTTCACCCATAACCTGAAGACCGTCTGCAATAAATGACTCGATTACCACACCGCGTTCGAAGGCCACCGATTCAAATTGCAGTTCTACGCCTTGCACCACGGTACTGAAATCTACGACGGATTTCACCACTTCGTTTTGCGTATTTTCCGACTTTGCCAAGAAAAGCATGTCGTTAACCAAATCCTGCATGATGGTGGCTTCTGTTTCCGTACTTTCGATCCACTGCATTTGCGATGCCACCGTTGCCGTTGGGTCTGCCATAATAAGAGAATCGTTCGCACGAATAACCGACAAGGGTGTTTTTAGCTCATGACTTGCATCCGCAATAAACTGTCGCTGCTGATTCCAGGCGCGCTCAACTGGCTTAACGACCCAACGTGACAGCACGACAATAAGTGCCAGAAGGCAAAAGAACATGAGTATCGTCGTAGACCCCAGGGTTGTGAACAGGGAATACATAGCGCGATCGATATAGTTTCCCGATGCAACAATTAAAAGATACCCGTTGCTCAA
This sequence comes from uncultured Eggerthellaceae bacterium, assembly GCA_905234635.1. GTDB lineage: Bacteria > Actinomycetota > Coriobacteriia > Coriobacteriales > Eggerthellaceae > CACXMZ01. The sequence continues at coordinate 11,448 of CAJOJB010000014.1, forward strand.
GGCATGGATTTTATAGTAGAGATTGAGCTGGTCAACCTTGCCCCGCACATCGTCGCCCGTATTGAGCTTGGTAGTTTGGAAGATGTAACTGACCGCTTCCTGAACCACTTCATCTTCCAACACAAGTTCATTGGAAACCACTTCTTTAACATTCGTTTCAAAATCGAGGAAATACGCCGACGTTACTGCGAGGGGGTCACGCGCAGCATTACGCGGTTCACCACGGCCGCGATTGGACATGCCAGGTTCAAACTCGTGCATATCCTTAGGCTCCAAGACAAAGTCATTCCGATTTTGCTCTATACGAACAAGGCGCGCCTGAAGGGCTTCGTTTATGTCGTTTTCATGCTGGCTATACGTGGCAAAGCCCGCAATAATAAACATAGCCGCAAGCAAGACAACTACGAACAGGGTCGTAACAAGAATAAATTGAATCTGGAATCTCCGTAGAACTGGGTCTGTGTTGCGTTTGAGAAGCACCTTCACTACTCCTCTTCGTCAAGGCGATACCCAACCTTGCGCAAGGTGGTAATCTTGACTTTTGATCCGACGAAATCAAACTTCTTGCGCAGGAAAGAAATATAAGCTTCTACATTGTTGTCTTCCACTTCGGAATCGTAGCCCCATACTTTTTCAATCAGGGCTTCTTTTGACACCACACGCCCGGCATTCGCCATAAGAATTTTTGCAATAGAAAATTCCTTGTAGCCTAAGTGGATGCTCTTTTCACCGCAAATTAAATCGCAGCTATCTAAGTCAAGCTTAACGTCGCCGTATTCAGCGGTTTCAAAAAGCACTTCACCCTGGCGGCGCATAAGCGAACGCAGGCGCGCCATTAGCTCTGCTGGGGCAAAAGGCTTGGTCATATAGTCGTCGGCCCCGCTATCCAAGCCGCCCACCTTGTCGCCCAAGGCGTCGCGTGCGGTAAGCATAAGAACCGGGGTAGCAACTTTACGGCGGCGCAGTTCGGCCACCACATCGAAACCGTTCATCTTAGGCAGCATGACATCGAGCACAACCGCATCGTAATTGCCCGTTTCGGCATAGGCCAAACCGTCGGCACCGTCGTGTACCACGTCTACCTGATAGTCGTTGTTTCGCAGGATTTGAGCCACGGCATCGGCCAGGCGCACATCGTCTTCAACAATCAATACGTACATAGTTCGTCCTTCCCGTATTACGTGCTCCATTCTACCAGCGAACCTGAAACAAACCTTAAAGCGCTTGCATTCTTTCAGTTTCTTTTAAGAAATGAAATTTAGAGTACGTAAGCGTTGAAAGAAAGAAGGCAGATATGCAAACAACACACCATGCGCATGCAAACTTCAAGCGCAAAGAAAAGAAGTACGTTCTCGACAAAGGCGACTATTTAGCGTTAATGGGTTTAATTGGCGACAAGCTTGAAGAAGACGAATACGCCTACAGCCACATTGAAAGCTTGTACTACGACACCCCCGACTGGCGCATGATAAATCGGTCCATGGAAAAGCCGCTCTATAAGGAAAAGCTACGCGTACGCGTCTACGGCACCATGGGTGAAAAGCAAACTGGCAAGCTCGACCAAGTTGCTTTTGTTGAACTCAAGAAAAAGTTCAAAGGCATCGTATACAAGCGACGCATAGGCATGAGCCTAAAAGGGGCGCTGGCTTTCATGGACGGTATAAACTATGAAGACGCCATGGCTGCCTACCCGCCCACTTCAAACAATCTCGAACTCGAACCGACGTGGCGAGACAAGCAAATCGCTTCAGAAATCCGTGCGTGTATCGAACGCTGGCAGCCACTCGGACCTGCCATGATTATTGCCGTAGACCGCATGAGCTTGCGCACAAACGATGGGTCGGGTGTACGCATGACTTTCGACTTTGATTCCCGCTGGCGCACAAGCCCCTTGGGGTTTGGCGAAGCAGAGGGCGAACAACTCATGCCCAACAATGAAATCATCCTAGAAATAAAAGCGCAGGGTGCCTACCCCCTCTGGCTTGTTCATGCCCTCGACCGAGCAAAAATATATCCGGTGTCCAATACGAAATACGGGCGTGCCTACCGCGCTGCCTTTTCCCTACAACCTGCACTCACAAGCACGCCGCAAGGTTTAGAACCGAACGGCTGCGGTACGCATGCTGCAGCCACCACGACTACAGCTCCCAGCAATTCCCCCGCAGTCACTGCAGCTACCACGACTGCGTCTTCCGCAACGGCCACCACGACCGCGGCCTCTGAATCTTTAGACAAAGCTATCGCTTAACGATTGGAGACTATCATGTTAGACACACTTTTCTCGAGCATCCTGACCAGCGCCGAAACGAGCGTATCTATTTCAAGCAGCGCCTTCCTTTGGTGTTCACTCACGTCGCTTGCACTCGGCGTAGCCATCGCATTTATCTATATGTTTAAGCAAGAACATACAAAAAACTTTGTGGTCACGCTGGCACTTTTACCCATTATTGTTCAAATGGTAATCTCACTCGTAAACGGAAATATTGGTGCCGGTGTGGCCGTTATGGGCGTCTTCAATCTCGTGCGCTTCCGTTCAATTCCTGGATCTGCCAAAGATATTGGTGCCGTTTTTTTGGCCATGGCCGTAGGTTTGGCGACAGGCATGGGATACCTGGGGCTCGCCATTGTTTTCACGCTGATAGTTGGACTTGCAAATGTCATCTTTGTGCTTTCTCCCCTTGGGGGCACAGCGGCGCACCAGGCCGACAAGACCCTAAAGGTAACCATCCCCGAAGACTTGGACTATTGCGGTACCTTCGACGATCTGTTTAACCAATATACGACCAAGGCAGAACTTGCTGAAGCAAAAACCACCAACATGGGTGCACTTTACCAGCTTACCTACGACATTACGCTCAAAGACGCTGCGCAGGAAAAGTCATTACTCGATGCCCTGCGTACCCGCAATGGCAACCTGCAAGTAAGCTGCGGACGCCCCGTGCTTGCCAAAGAACGGCTGTAAGGCTCAAGGGTCCCCCAAGTCTGATAGAATGGCTTCGTTAAGTTAAATCCCAAGGACTTGAGCCCCAAGGAGGATGCTATGCCAACCATCACACGTGACGACGTAAAAGTTCCTGCCGACGTATTGCCCGAAGCGCGCGAAGAGTACATTAACAATTACTTAAAGGCAACGCGTGGCACCGGTCGCTTGATGCTATTTGCCTGCGACCAGAAGATGGAACATCTTAATGGTGACTTCTATGGTGAAGGCATCGATCCTTCCGACAACGACCCCGAGCACCTGTTCCAAATTGGTTCCCAGGGTGTGTGCGGTGTGCTGGCTGGGCAGCGCGGGTTGATTGCGCGCTATGCGCCCGACTACCCCGAAATCAACTACCTTATTAAGATGAATTCCAAGACCAACCTGGTCAAAACCGAACAGGACGATCCTTATTCGCCTCAGCTACACGACTTTGAAGCCGTACTGGCCATGAAGGAAGCGGGCTGCAATATTGTGGGCGTAGGCTATACCATTTACCTGGGCAGCGAATACGAATCCACCATGCTTTCTGAAGCGGGCGAACTTATCGCTGAAGCCCATGCGGCTGGCCTGATTGTCGTGCTGTGGATTTACCCCCGCGGTAAGGCCGTGGCAGACGAAAAAGCACCTGAACTTATTGCGGGCGCTGCGGGTGCGGCCGTTTCTTTGGGTGCCGACTTCGTAAAGGTGAATCCGCCCAAGGCCACCGACGACAAGACCAGCGCTGAAAACCTTGCTATCGCCAGCCAAGCTGCTGGGCGCACGGGCCTGGTATGCGCGGGCGGTTCCAAAGCAGACGTAGGCGAATTCCTGCAGCACCTGCACGACCAAATTCACATTGGTGGTGCCTGCGGTAACGCCACGGGGCGCAACATTCATATGCGCTCCCTCGACGAAGCGGTCCGCCTGACGCAGGCTATTTCGGCTATTACGCTTTCAGACTACAGCGTTGAAGATGCTCTCCAGGTCTTTAACACCGACCTCGAATACGTTTTGCGCGAAAGCTTCTTCGAATACGTTTTGCGCGAAAGCTTCTAAGCGTACAAAAAGATAAAACAAAGAAAGCGCTCTTTCGGGCGCTTTCTTTTTACGTTGAGGGAGCTACGCGACCGCCTTCGCGCCAAGCGTACTAAGGCTACGCGACCGCGCGAAACAAAGGCGCAGCATGAAGCCAAATCGCGCGTCAGAACCACTCTTTGCGGCCGTAGACATATTCCGCATCGAACACGGACTGGGGCTTCGTAAGATAAATAATACCTTCAATAAGTGCTACGATGCCCATGGCCATACCAGCAAGTCCAAAGGTAAACAGCGAACCAAGAATGGTGGCGCCAAGCATAATAAAGCCCACATTGTTATAGCCCAGATAAAACTTATGAATACCCAGCGAACCTAAAAAGATGGCAAGCAATCCCGCTGCCACATGGTCGCGCGTTTGGACGTATGTTTGTTGCGGGTGATAGTATTGCTGCTCCGAATAGTCCTGCTGATACGACTGCTGGTAGCCCTGTTGATATGCCTGTTGATACTGCTGATTATAGGCCTGCCCACCCGAGCTTGTCGCAGAACTCCACGGCTGCTGATAGGGGTTTCCTTCGGCCCGCTGCGTCGTTGCGTCCGACATGGCCGCCACAAAAGGATCGGCATGATACTGTTCGCTTGCCTGACTCGGTGAAGCGTCTGCAGGTGCTGACCCGGGAGTCGCTTGGTTTGCAGCTTCATAGTATGCTGTTTCGTATGCGTCCTGTCTTGATTGGTCAAATTGTTCTTCAGCCATAATGCCACCTCTTTTGATATCGGTTAAAGCATAGCCCAGGAACCTTGGTACCCAAAAGTTTGTAGACAGGCTGTTACTCGCACGGAAGGATGAACGGGATAGCTATTTGTTTTTGCCCTTGCCCTGAACAAGCACAAGAAGCTTGTCTTTAAACAGGATAACCACGCCCGCAATAACAGCCAGTATTACCAAAATGGCAATGCTCGACTTAATATTGCCATCTATCAAACCTGAAGCAGCATAGGTGGACATGATTACCCCAGGGAAACGAGCAATGGTGATAATGGTGAGATAGGTTTTCATGGGCATGTTGGTCAGTGGCACCAGATAGGTAAACACATCTTTAGGAAGCCCCGGGATAAGGAAAAGAATAAACACGATGGTATTAAGCTTGCCCGATTTTTCAAATTCTCGGAACTTGTCGAGATACTTCGTTGACACCATGTCTTCCACGAAGGGTTGCCCAAGACGGTGCACCAACTGATAAATAACAGCACTCGAAGCCAGGCAACCAACCAGAATAATAAGGGCTCCCAGCCAAGGCCCGTACATCATACCTGCTGCCAGCTGAACCGCTTCGCCTGGAATAAACACCGTAAGAATCTGGATGAACTGTAAGCCCAGCAGCATGAGCATACCCATGGGGCCCGCTGAACGGATTTCCTGAGCAAGCTGTTCGGGACCTTGGGTAAGCAAGGTGGTAACCATGGGCCATACAAAGGCCACGGACAGAGCAAGAACAATGAAGAACACAATGAGTCCGCCAACGCGGAAGAGGTCGGCGCGTGGAATTTCACGGCCGAAGATTACGACGGTTTTGCCTCTTTGATTATTATTTCCGCTTCTTTGGCCCACTACCCTTACCGCTTTTTCCGTTCGCTTTGTCGTATTCTTCCTTGAAGGCCGAAAACATGCCTTTAGCACGCCCGAGCTGCCTACCCGTTGCGAAGACGCCCTTGTTCACCGCTTCGCCTGCCTTTTTAGTGGCCTGTTCTGCCTTGGGCTTAACCGACTGGGCTGCCCTGCGCACCTTGTCCTGGGCACGAGCGGCCCCCTGACCGGCTGCTTCAGCGATACCGCCTTCGGTATTGCTCAGGTTTACACTGTTGGACACCAGAATGGCACCGCGTAAAAGTTCTTCCGTGCCGTCTTCCTGTTCTATCCATTCGTCTGCCAGTTCCGTGCCTATTCCCAGCTTAAAGCCAATTATCTGCTCATTTGGAATAACCATCTGGCCCAGCAAGGTTTTGGCGGTGGCACCCCGTTCGGCAGCAACGGAAATAACTTCACCTGTCTTGGCCGAAAAGACAATGTCGCCGATGTGGCCCAGTTCTTCACCCGACTCCTTGATGAGCGGCATGCCTTCCCACATCACGCAAAAGTCCCAATTAAGCTCCAGGCGTTTCACCGCAGCAGGGCCGGTCGCATCCTTGCCATCGTCGCTAATATGTATTTCTCCGTCGCGCACTTCGAATGCGTCCAAGGGCACAAACATGTCGGCCCGATGAAACATAAGAGCGAGGTCGGGCCGTTTGGCAACGAACCCGACACAACGCTTTTCACTTGGATGAAAGATGAAACGCGCAACTTTTCCAATACGCGACTCGCGCGCTTTACCGCCCAAGACGCGCATGCCCGAAAGCTCGCGCGTACTGTATGTTTTCATGCTGATTTAGGCTTCTTTGGCTTTGTCGACGACGGCTTCTGCTTCAACTTCAATCTGCTGGGCAGCAGCTTGAGCAGCTTCGGCATTAGCGGCAACCTGAGCAGCAATACGCTGACGCGCTGCTTCAATCTTTTCGCGCAGTTCGTCGTTCTGAGTGGAAGCAACAAAGGAACCGTCGTTGCCCGTTACGCCCTGAGCAATATTTTGTGCATTATTGAACACGCCCTGGGCAGTTTCGGTAGCACGGGTGTATGCCTGCTGGGCCACGCCAGCTGCATTCTGATACATTTCCTGGCCCTTTGCCACAGCGCCACCGTAGAACTGCTGACCAAAGTTAGAAGCATCGTTGCTGTAATTCTGGGCGTTTCCCCATGCTTCGTTAGCCTTGTCGGCCACATATGCACGAGTTTCTTCGCCTGTACGCGGAGCATAGAGCAATGCCGCTGCTGCACCAACGATGCCACCAATAATAAATGTTCCTAACCTACCAGCCATGAGAGCCTCCTTACAGCTGTTTATACAGCATCTTCTTCACGGGATTGCGCGCCCGTTTTGCTTCTTGTTCATTATAGTCCCTGTATCGACAACAATGGCTAATAAGTTACTAAGCCGTCATATTGTTCAAGAATTCTTCAGCGGATTTAAATGCGGCAAGCGCCACCAGATCGTCTTGGTAGGACACTTCCACGCGCGCCGTGCCCACCTTGCGATCCAGCCATTCGCTCGTACCAACCACCAGGCCTGAACTGGGATTTTCGACCGATTCGTCTTTCGGAAAAACGCTCGCAGTTTCGCCTGATTCGGCGTAGTCCATACTTTCTTGCGAAAGAATATCGACTATCACGTGTTCAAAGAGGTGCGGAAGCGGGGTGTGTTCGACGACGGCAGCGAAGGTTGGACCCTTTTCGTTAATACAGGTATGATGCGCCAGGCTCGGGCGTTGCTCAAGCGCCTGTTTTGCCAGTTCAGGCGTGGTATAAGCCTTCTTCACGTCCACGGAAACCAGGGCGACAATACGGTCGGCATATACCGTTAATTTATCAACCGACAGCAGCTTACCAGCCTTCATCGGTGCCTTCCCCGTTTTCGTCGTAGCCATTGTACTGACCATAGGTGTCATCGCCTGTTCCGTAGCCTGCTTCTTCGCCGTCATTGCCGTCGCCCGCGACATTATCCGCAGCTGCTTTATTGCCCCAACTGCTCGTGTCTACCCAGTTGCCATACTGGTCGTAATAACCACTGCCTTCGGAACCGCCTTCTGCATTCCCTGAACCCTGGCCACCGTTTGCGCTTTCCTGTGCTTGCGCAGCATAGTCTACCCACGAACCATTTCCGTCGTAGTAGCCCGTAGGGCCTTCAATCCAGTTGCCTTCTGCATCCAGGTATCCGCCAGCACCGTCATCAATCCACTCGCCCGTATCATCAAAGTGTCCATAGCTCACCGGGACAAAAATGCCCTGGTCGTCGTAGTAGCCCTTTGCATTACGGTCGGGTCCTACGATGTAACCATTTTCGTCGGGTTCGGTTTGCGATGCCTTGGGCTTGGAAGAAGTAGCACCTGAAGCGTCCTTGCCCAGAGAAGAAACCGCTTCGGTCGACGAAACTGCATTCTGGGAAGCTGCATTCGAAGACGACGAAACGGGCTTTTGAGGTTCGGACTGCACGAGTTCACCCGCAGGACGGCTGCTCCCAGGCAATTTAATCGTAGGTATGTCATTGGAAGTTTTTTCCAGGCGCGTCATGCCTTCAGCCAATTCGCCTTCGGCAAAACCAGGATCGTCTCGGAAGTGAAATACCAGGCCCCAGTCGGTTTCGACGCCGTCCTCGAGAACCAGTTTTTGACGGTCTTCACTAAAGCGATACGACGAAAAACCTTCGTTGCCCCCAAAACTGTAGTGTATTGTTTTTGCGGTGATGTCGATGGTGTATTCGTAGGCAGCATCTTCGGCAATCTTGATATGAGTGGCATTCACTTCCATGGTTGCGCCCGAATTAACGTCGCGCCAGGTGCCCTGGATATCGGCAATGTCGTCAAAGCGATACCAGCGATTCCAGACAAAGAGCGCAGCTGCAAGCACGAGAAAGGCAAAGATGCAGGCCAGGGCCACGCGCCCCCATTTTATGCGCGAAAGAATACCGAGAGATTCCTGCATGCTCAAGGCAGGTTGGACGTCGTATTCCGCTGCAGAGGCTTCGCTTTCTTCGGGTACAGGCGCATCGTGTTCTTCAAGGGTATCTTCGATGCCCTCGCCTTCAAGCCCCTCGTCTTCAACGAGGTCTTCGGGTTCCATCTGGCGCGTGTTTGCCACGAACTACTTCCCTGCTTCGATTTTTGTAACGCCACCCATATAAGCCACCAGTGCATCGGGCACCGTTATGCTGCCGTCGGCATTTTGATAATTTTCCATGATGGCCGCCATGGTACGCCCCACCGCAAGACCAGAACCATTAAGCGTGTAGACAAAGGCGCTTCCCTTAAAGTTGGCAGGGTCACGATATTTAATGTTGGCACGGCGTGCCTGGAAGTCGCCGCAACAACTGCAGGAACTAATTTCCTTGTAGTCGTTATAGCTGGGCAACCATACTTCCAGGTCGTAGGTTTTTGCCGCTGAAAAGCCCAGGTCGCCCGTGCAAAGCGCAATAACACGATAGGGTAAGCCAAGCTTCTGCAGAATAAGTTCAGCTTCTTCGGTCATGGATTCCAGTTCGTCATAGGCCTGTTCGGGTGTCGCAAACTTCACCATTTCAACCTTGTCAAACTGGTGCAAGCGAATAAGCCCGCGCGTGTCACGCCCCGCACTGCCCGCTTCTTCGCGGAAGCAATTGGTGAAGGCGCAGTAGCGCAGGGGCAGGTCGGCAGCTTCGAGCACTTCCCCTGCATGTAGGTTGGTTAAGGGCACTTCAGCTGTCGGAATAAGGTAGAGGCTTTCGTCCTTGGTCTTAAACAGGTCTTCTTCGAACTTTGGCAACTGACCTGTGCCGGTCATGGTCTGACCGTTCACCAGCGAAGGACACCACCATTCCTTAAAGCCATTGGCTGTGTGTGTGTCGGCCATGAAGTTGATGAGCGCACGTTCGAGGCGGGCACCCATGCCGCCCAGTACCACAAAGCGGCTGCCTGAAAGCTTGACCGCACGGTCGAAGTCAATCATGCCCAAGGCAGGACCCAAGTCCCAATGTGCCTGCGTTTCAAAGTCGAATTCGCGTGGCGTGCCCCAACGGCGCACCTCGGGGTTTTCGGTTTCGTCTTTACCCACTGGCGTTGTTTCATGGGGAATATTAGGTACACCCATGAGCAATTCGTTCAGAGCATCTTCTGCTTCAGTATGGGCAGCGCCCAGGGCTTCAAGGGCGTCCTTAAGCTCGGCTACCTGGGCTTTTGCCGCTTCAGCTTCTTCGGACTTGCCCGCAGCCATAAGGGCACCGATTTCCTTTGAGATACTATTTCGCTTAGCCTGCAGCGCTTCTTCTTCAGCGATGGCTGCACGGCGCTTTTCATCAAGGTCGATAAAATATGTGGAATCCCACGCATAATTACGATTTTGCATGGCTGTTTCAACCTGGTCTAAATTTTCACGTACGAAACGCGCGTCGAGCATACTTCCTCCTGAACCGTTTACTTGTATGGGCATTACGCAAATCATCAGCGCAATCGCGTATGCAGCTAGTATACTTTATTCAAAACCGATTCAAATAATCAGCGAAGAAAGGCTTGAGCTTTGGATATCAGCGAGATTTATCATTTTCTCTTTGAAACCTATGCTGGCATGGGCGTGCTGTTCGCGGCGACCATTGTTATTTGCCTGATTGCCTGCGTCATTATGGAACGCCGCACACGCAAGATTTATGTCAATCATGAAGCAAGCGAAGACGACTGGTCCTTCTTTGATGACGATGACGAAGAAGAAAGTTCCGCTGAAGAAACGAAAGAAGCCTAAATGAATAGCCTTTACGAACGCAAAGAAGCATACATTCCACGTATTGCCGCCGTGCACGACCTGTGTGGCTATGGCAAATGCAGCCTAGGCGTTGCTATCCCCGTGCTTTCCGCAGCAGGATGCGACGTATGCCCCGTTCCCACGGGGCTTTTTTCGAGCCACACTGCTTTTCCTGGTTGGTACATGCACGACACTACCAACATTCTGGCCGATTACCTTGACGCCTGGCGCGGCATTGGTGTTGAAATCGACGCAGTGTATTCGGGCTTTTTAGGCGCGCCTGAACAGGTCGATATTATTCGCAGCATTTACGAGCGCTACCCTGCGGCGCTGCGTGTGGTGGACCCCGTCATGGCCGACCATGGCAAGGTCTATCCCACATACACACCTGAATTGGTAAGCGCCATGGCAGACCTGGCTTGCGATGCCGACATCCTTACCCCCAACTTAACTGAAGCCGCCATTATCCTTGGGCGCGAATGGACGGGTGCCGACATTGCAGAAGCTGAAGTACGCGACATTATTTCAGCCTTGCGCGAACGCGGGGCAAAGAATGTCGTGCTCAAGGGTATCGAACACGGTGACGGGCTTATCCACAACTACGTGTGGGGCGAATCGAGCGACTTTACTGAAACCACGAATGCGAAATTGCCCTATATGCTCCATGGTACAGGCGACCTGTTCGCGAGTGCTTTGCTGGCAGCCGTCATGGCTGGCCGCGATCTTGCTGAAGCTACCAGCTTTGCTGCTGACTTTACGGCAGATGCCATGATAGTTTCTGCCAAGCAGCCCGACTTTGAAAACCGTGGCGTAAGCTTCGAGCCCCTATTGGGCAAAATTGCTGAACTCTTAAATTAGCGCTTCATCTGCGGTATCATTAAGGGTACTGGGTTTCAAAAAGGAAGCTTAACCGTGGCAGAAGAACTCATACTCAATCGTTATAGGCCTCTTGAAGAAGCGGGTGCGGGTGGTTACGGCACCGTGGTGGTCGCCTGGGATCCGCGCATTCAGCGTCGTGTGGCCATTAAGATGCTCCACATTGACCCGAGCCTTATTCCTGCCCCGACAAGCGATGCCGGCACCTACGATATTTCCAGTATTCCTGGGCTTGAAGAAGCACGTACGGCTGCCCTGCTTAACGACCCCAATATCGTAGGCGTACTCGACTTTGAAATTGAAGGAGCAACCGCTTACCTCATCATGGAATACGTGGATGGCTGTACCTTAACGCAGCTCATGCACAACTACCCCGACGAAATCACGCCTGAAATTGTGGGTGCCGTATTTAAGAGCGTGGCGCATGCGCTTCAGGTTGCCCACGAAAACCAAGTACTCCATTTAGACATCAAGCCCGACAATGTGCTTATCACGCGTCAGGGCGACGTAAAGGTAACCGACTTTGGCTTGTCCAAACTTTCAAATAAGGAAGGATTTGACAAGGCGGCGGGCGGCACCATTGGCTATATGCCGCTCGAACAAATGGCGCTCCAAACCCTAGACGTACGCTGCGACGAATGGGCTCTTGCTTCCCTCACCTATGAAATGATCGCACGCAGTAACCCCTTCTTCGCCGAAGACCTCAAAGGCGCCAAACGCGCCATAGACGAAGCGGAATTAGTTTTGCCTTCACTGTGCATGGAAGGCATAAGCAGCGAAGCCGACGACGTATTGTTCTATGCCCTGGCCCCCGACCGTGAAGAACGCTATGCTACGGTGGCCGATTTTGCCGAAGAACTCCAGCCGTTTTTAGGCAACCCTAAAACAGGCAAGCGCCAGCTCGCACGCCTGGTGGGTGCCGCCACCGACGACGCAGAAGAAACTGAACTTGCGCCTGCCGAAGTTTCCGCCCTCGACCGCGCAAACCCCCGCAGTGCACGCCTGCTTATGCGTTTATGGTCGGTAATTAACTGCGCCATCGTTGGGGCCCTGGGGCTTTCGTGCATGCACCCCTGGATTGGTGACGTGCAGGGCCTTCTGTTCTGGGGGCTTTTGGCCCTGGTCATTGTGGCAGCAGCGATTATCCCCCACTTGGGTGCGCTTATTGCCGTCGCTATTTTTTCGCTTGCACTTGTTGCCCAAGGGGCCTACCTCGCAGGTGCAGTGCTTTTGGTTGCCGACGCCCTGTGGTGGTTCTTTAGTGGGCGCCATAGTTTCGAAGCCGCATGTGCTTCTTTGTCCATTGCACCCTTAGGACTGCTGGGCTTGGGTGCCACTACGCCCATGCTTTGTGGTTACTTCCTGCACGTCAAAGACGCTATTATGGGTGCTGTCTTTGCAGCCGTGTTGGCCCTGGCGCTTGCGGGCTCTGCTGCAACGGGACTCACCAACTGGGACATGCTTCCTGTGTGGGCAAGCGCCGATCTTGCCACTCATAACAGCTTGGGCTTTGAAGCAATTCGTGGCATCCTTGCTACCCCGGGTCTTTGGATTGACTTAATTACCTGGATTGCCGCAGCCGCGGTCATGGCTGCCCTCTGTTCGCGCGCAAATCGCATGCTCGGCTTTATCGGGGCGCTTGTGGCAGGTGCCATCTTATTACTTGGGGCATCTATCATGCCTGAAGCTATCGACTTTGTGCGCGCCTTAGTTCCCCTGGTCGTGGGTGGCGTGCTGTGTATCTACGGCGTACCCATACGCCGCGATTAACACCGAAACAAGGGTTTTACAAGCCGCGCAAGGCTTAGGCGTTCTTCAAATAGATTGAGCCCATCAGGTCGGCTGCATGCTCAAAGGCGTCGCAGCATGACTCAAGGCTGCTCAAGATACGACTCCACACCAACAGGCGCACGGGGTTTTCGCGTTCCTTGGTATGAAGATTACGAATGGCTTCGATATAAATCTGGTCGGCTTGCTCTTCGCAGTCGTTGGCCTTCATAATGGCAGACCTGAAAGAATCGTTATCCTTAAATGTCGAGAAGGGCCCTATAGCTTCCTGCAAAGCCTGACAGCCTTCCTTAATAAGCTGTGCCAAATCAACGGCAGATTCGGGAATATGGCGAACGTCGGTCATATAAAGTGCCTGAATAACGCCTTCGATGCTATCGACTACGGTGTCGAGGGCAAGCGTCAGGTCAATAATGTCGTCACGGTCAAGCGGGGTAATAAAGTCCACGGCGATGGCATTGTAATTTGAATGGGCAGCATCGTCTGCCTTAGATTCAAGTTCATGGGCCGTGTCCATAACGCTCCGCACCGCTTCTGCAGTGGTAAAGTTTTCAATGGTGTCGATAAGCAATTCTGCTTCTTTGACGGCAAGTTCAACTTGCGAAGCGAACGCTGCGAAGTAGTCATGCTTTTGCTTGACCATGGGTTCTCCTTTTTTGGCTTATAGCTTGCCGTAAAATTCTATCGTACGAACGCGTTCATCGCCAATAGTTGTCATGGAATCATGTCCGGGCAAGACGAGTGTTTCATTGGGCAATTCTGCAAGCTTTCTCATAGACTTGGCCATTTCGTTCATGTTGCCACCTTCAAAGTCGGTGCGCCCAATAGTGCCACAAAACAATGTGTCGCCTGAAACTAAGATGGGGCGTTTGCTCGGTTGGGGCGCCTTGGCCGATTCCAGGAAAAAGCACATGCTTCCTTCGGTATGACCTGGGGTTAACAGGGCGCGCCATTCGCAGGAACCCAGCTTGATAGTGTCACCGTCGTCCAAGCAGACGTCCACCGGACAAGCTTCGGGACGTTTCCCGAAAATGGGTTTGCGCGGGTTTTCAATGTCGGGCGCATCGATGCGCGAAGCATACACGGGCGCCCCCGTTGCGTCCTTGACCGCGCGCAGTGCCCCCATGTGGTCGGCATGTCGGTGAGTAACGAAAATGGCCACGACAGGTGCTTGGTCTGCCATTTCAAGGATAAGATCGGCACTGTATTCGGGGTCGACAATAATAACGCCTCCCGACCCGTCTTCAATGCAGTACACATTGTTTGCCAAACGGCCCAATCCCCTATAGCGAATGGTTGTGCAGGCCGTTTTTATCGTATGAATGTCGTGCAGCACTTTCGCCTGCCTTTCTAAGACTAAAAGCTAGTGTTTCTTATGCTTGACCGATTCACCGGGCATCATGCGGTGCGCGTCAAACACACCTTCTATTGCAAGCATTTTTTGCAAGATAGAATCGATGGCGCCCACGTCGCCAACCTGGAACAAGAAACGCATTTCGACCATGTTGTCCTTATGCGCCACCGTAGAAGACGAAAGCACGTTAGCGCCTTCTTCGCCCAGCACGGTTGCCACATCGCGCAACAGGTTCATGCGATCGAGGGCTTCGACAATAATTTCAGCTTTATAAGACGTAGAAAAGGTTGGGTCGTCTTCCCATGACACGTCGATAATACGTTCGGGGTCATCCATAAGAACAACCGCATTGGGGCAGTCCGCTCGATGGACAGAAACGCCACGACCACGCGTAACAAAGCCGACGATGTTGTCGCCAGGTACAGGGTTGCAGCAGCGCGACAGACGCACGAGCACGCCATTAATACCCTTTACCACCACGCCGTTGGACGAATGCGCTTCGTGCCTCTTGGGCGCCTTAACACTGGTAAGCATGGGGGGCAGTTTGCCTGTCGAAAAATCCGATTGGCCAGGTGCCGTTTCTTCTGCTTCATTGCCACGGTCGACCAGTAGCTTAAGCAAACGATTGGCCACGTGCTGGGCACTTTCCTTACCCGCACCAATTTGCACGAGCATGTCGTCGGAATCCTTGAAGCCCAGGCCTTCGGCCACCATTTTCAGGGCGCGCTGATGCTGGGCGCTTGAAATGCCCAGACTATGTTTGCGCATTTCACGTGTGAGTTTGTCGTGACCAGCCTGCAAGTCGTCCGAACGCGACATCTTGCTAAAGTAGGCACGTATCTTACTGCGCGCCGAAGGGGTACGCACCGTATTGAGCCACCCGCGCGAAGGGGCGGCGCTTTTTTGCGTAAGGATTTCAATACGGTCGCCATTTTGTAGTTCATAGGTAAGCGGCACGATAACGCCGTTGACCTTTGCGCCCACGCAATGATGCCCCACTTCCGTATGGATGGCATAGGCAAAGTCGACGGGATTAGACCCCGCGCGCAAGCTCATGGCTTCACCCTTGGGCGTGAACACAAACACTTCGGTTGGGGCCAAGTCGACCTTTAAGTCCTTCAGAAATTCGCGTGAATCCTGGTTTTCGTCCTGCCAGTCCACCATCTGACGCAGCCAAGCAAGCTGACGGTCGAAGGCAGCGTCAACCTTGCCTCCGCCTTCCTTGTAGCGCCAGTGCGCTGCTACGCCGTATTCGCTCATGCGGTGCATTTCTTCGGTACGAATTTGCACTTCAAGCGGGCGGCCCGCAGGACCAATAACCGTAGTATGCAGGCTTTGATACATATTGAACTTCGGCATGGCAATGTAGTCTTTGAAACGCCCTGGCATGGGCTGCCACAGACTATGCACCGCACCCAGGGCCGAATAACAGTCGCCCACCGTGTCCACGATAATACGTACGGCAATGAGGTCGTAAATTTCCGAAAAGTCTTTACCGCGCGTGGTCATCTTGCGATAGATGGACCACAGATGCTTCGGACGACCAGCAATCTGGGCGGCAACGCCAACTTGGTCCATTTCCTTATACAAAATTTCAATCACGTTATTCAGGTAAGCTTCGCGTTCGGTGCGACTTTCGGCCACCATGCGCGAAACCTGTTTAAAACGATTGGGCTCCAGATAATAGAAAGAAAGGTCTTCCAGTTCCCACTTAATAGAGCTAATGCCCAAGCGATGTGCAATAGGCGCATAAATTTCCATGGTTTCACGCGCTTTGAAAATACGGCGGTCTTCACCTAAGGCAGAAAGGGTGCGCATGTTGTGCAAGCGGTCTGCCAGCTTAATAACCACCACGCGAATGTCTTTATTCATGGCGACGAGCATTTTGCGAATGGTCTGTGCCTGTTCGTCGGAAAGGTTTTCAACTTCAATACGGGTAATCTTGGTTACCCCGTCTACCAAAGACGCAACATTTTCATTAAAGGTTTCGGAAACCTGTTCGAGCGTTACGTCAGAATCTTCCACCGTATCGTGCAGAATGGCCGCACAAATGGTTTCCACGTCCATGTGCAGGTCGGCCAGAATAATGGCAACTTCGAGGGGATGCGCAATAAAGGCTTCGCCGCTCTTGCGCTTCTGGCCTTCGTGGGCCTGAGATGCAAAGGTAAAGGCTCGTGCAAGCATGTCCTCGTCTTCGGGGGAAAGATACATGCTCGTTATTTCCTGCAAGTCCTTAAAGCGTTCTTCGGGGCTTTTTTCCTGCATAACACGTTCGGGATCTGCCGTAGCAGCGTCGGCAAAAAAGCTGTACTCGGTCATGGAACCACGATTGGCCGCGTCGTGGGCCTGTCCATGCGCTGCATCGCGCTGAGTAATACGTTCTGCAGCAGATTGGGCACCCGCGACCGGGTCAAGCGAAACGTCTTCT
>CAJOJB010000015.1 GCA_905234635.1 uncultured Eggerthellaceae bacterium
GCGAAGGGTCTGGGATAACCAAAGAAGGGTCAACTTCGTCCCTGCTGCCAATACCCAAGCAGTCGGGACATGCGCCATAGGGGGCGTTAAAACTAAAGTCACGCGGTTGTAGTTCGTCAATCGAATGACCGTGTTCAGGACAAGAAAGAGCAAGGCTGAAGTTATAAACTTCTTCGTCTTCATCAACCAGAAGCACGCTCACACGCCCTTCAGCAAGTTTTGTCGCAAGTTCGACCGCCTCTGCAATACGGGTGGTGGCGTCTTGTTTAAGAACAACACGGTCTGTGACGACTTCGATGGTGTGCTTGAACTTTTTATTTAAGCTAATGTCATCTTCATCAAGGCGGCGCACTTCACCGTCAATACGAGCGCGTGAAAAGCCTTCTTTACGCAAGTCTTCGAGCAGTTTCGTAAATTCACCTTTGCGACCAACCACGATAGGTGCCAGTATGAGCGCCTTTTTGCCTTCGCCGAGCTTGAGGATATCGTCGGTCACTTGGTCGGTGGTAGCACTGCGAATCTCTCGCCCGCATTCGGGGCAATGCGGCACACCAACGCGCGCAAACAGAAGACGTAAGTAGTCATAGATTTCCGTAACGGTGCCAACCGTAGAGCGAGGGTTTTTACTCGTTGTTTTTTGGTCGATAGATACCGCAGGTGAAAGGCCGTCGATGCTATCCAAGTCTGGCTTGCTCATCTGGCCCAAAAACATACGGGCGTAACTCGAAAGCGATTCGACATAGCGCCTCTGCCCTTCGGCATAGATGGTATCGAAGGCAAGTGAGCTTTTACCTGAACCCGAAAGACCCGTGATAACCACGAACTTATCGCGCGGGATTTCGACGTCGATATTTTTGAGATTGTGCTCGCGGGCACCTTTAATAACTATGCTTTCTTGGACCATAATCGCATTCCTTAAAAGAGATGTATTTTTGACAATCTCTCATTATATAAGAATGCTAACCACGCAGGCTAGATTGCTTGTGCTCGTCTTGATATAAGAATGCTAACCACGCAGGCTAGATTGCTTGTGCTCGTCTTGATATAAGAATGTTAACCACGTGGGTGAGATTGCCTGTGCACCGTTTTGAGTCGTTCTGCAGAAAGATGGGTGTAGATTTGCGTCGTAGAAAGCGATGAATGCCCCAGCATTTCTTGAACACTGCGTAGGTCTGCCCCACCTTCAAGCACATCACTTGCAAAAGTATGGCGCATGTCATGGGGTGTGTAGTTCGTGTCGATTCCAGCTTTTAAGAGCGTTGCGTGAAACATCTTTCGAATTGAATCGGTGCTCATTTGCTTTCCACGAGTGGATACAAAGAAGAATTCAGATGCAGGTTTCCCTTCAAGCAATTCTGGACGTGCTTTGGTCTGATACAGCTTCATGGATTCCATGGCAAGGGCATGAACAGGGATAATGCGCTCTTTGCTCCCTTTGCCAAACACCCGAATCGTATTGCTTTCGTAGTCGACACTCACCAGGCGCAGATTTGATAGTTCCGAAATACGCGTACCTGAAGCATAGAGCAGTTCGAGTATGGCCTGGTTGCGAATATCTGAAGCACTGCGTTGGCGTATCTCCCCCGCATCGTTAAAAGGAGCGTATACCGAAAGAATGCGCCTCATGTCATTTTGGGAAATACGGTGAGGCAGGGTCTTATCTTCTTTAAGAGACATAAGCACATCGGCAGGGTTATGCTGGGCATGCCCAGCAATAGTAGCCCAGGCGAAGAAGCTGCGAAGGGTGCTTAAACGCCTGTTAATGGTCGAGCGGGCATAGCGCGCCTGGTCGAGTTCGGCTAAGTAGCGACGTAGTTGCCGGTGGCTCGGATTAAGCGCTTGGATGGACGTACGCCCCGCCCAACGCATATAGTCGCGAAGATCGAGCGCGTAATTGCGAATCGTATGCTCCGAAGCGTTTCGTTCCGTTTTCATGTCAGAACAAAACTGCCCTATCAGTAATTCAAATGCATCGTTGTGTATTTCTTCAGCCATTGCTTACAACTTACCTTCAAACGATAAGACATACGACTGCAGCGCGTTACGCGCTCGTTGTGCGTAAGCTACATAACGCTGCCCTTTGTTCTTTATCTTTTCTGTAAGAGGCGGCATGATGCCAAAATTTACATGCATGGGCTGATAATCGCACACGGTTTGATCGCTTGCGTAAGCCAGCAAGGCACCATACAAGGCACCATATACCGTTTCGGCAGGAAGGCTGCGAACAGCTTCGCCCCTGAATATTTGAATAATACTCAGCGCAGCATGAAGGCCTGAACGAATTGCTTCGCAGTAGCCTTCGGTTCCTGCAATTTGCCCTGCTAAAAACACAGGTGCGGAACACGCTTGGCTCAGGCATCCAATTTCTTGTGAAGCAGACATAAGTTGCGGCGCATTAAGAAAGGTATTACGATGCATGACGCCGTATCGTGCAAATTCAGCATTTTCAAGCCCGGGTATTAGTCGGAAAACGCGTTCTTGTTCTGGAAATGTGAGGTTGGTTTGGAACCCAACGAGGTTATAAGACTGCCCATATTTGTCTTCAGCACGAAGCTGTACGGCAGCCCAGGGACGCTTGTCTGTTGAAGGGTCGGTAAGACCCACAGGTTTCAAGGCGCCAAAGCGAGGAGCGTCGAAACCTTTTCGGGCGATTTCTTCGATGGGTTGGCATGCTTGGAATAATTCTTTGGTTTCAAATTCTTTAGTGATTACGCGCTTTGCTTCTAACAGTTCATTGATAAAGTGTTCGTATTCTTCCTTGTCGAAGGGCGCATTGAGATAGTCACCCTCGCCTTCTTCGTACCGGCTTTGACGAAATACTTTATTCATATCGAGAGAGTCGGCATAGACGATGGGTGCAGCGGCGTCGTAAAAAGAAAGGCTGTCGCATCCTGTTTGATTCATCAGCCACGAAGCAAAGCAATCAGACGTTAAGGGCCCGGTTGCAATGACAAATGCCGCAAACGGACCAATTACATCCCCGTTGCCCAGTTCGACCCAAGCGTCGTTTTGTATACGCAAGACTTCTTGTCTCACCAGTTCAATCCGTGGGTTTAGCTCAATCAAGGAAGTAACTTCTTGGGCAAAAGTATCACGATTAACCGCAAGCGCCCCACCTGCTGGAACGCGGTGATGCAATGCGCACGAGTATACAAACGACCCAAGCTCTTCGAGTTCAATTTTCAGAAGCCCTGCTGCTGAATCTCCCTTTTCACTTTTAAGCGAATTCGAGCATACCAATTCGGCGCAGTATTCAGTTTTATGCACAAATTTGGGCGTGCTTCAACCAACACAACATCTATGTCGTGTTTTGCGAGCTGGAGCGCCGCTTCGCTTCCTGCAAGCCCTGCACCTATGACACATACCTTTTTTTCCATGCGTGAAATGATAGCAAATGCACGTTAAGATGCTATTTTTGTTGGTCCATAACGACCGTCAGGATAGCGAGCAACAAGACCGCTTGTTTCGAGTTCTACAAGGTGCGTTCGAAGCCAATCTTTTGCATCTTTTGAAAGAGCCCTGGGAACTTTTATGTCAGTGAGTATGGCATCGAGGCGCATGGGGTTTGCCTGCAGCGCTTCAAGAAGAGGGTCATTTGCTTGGGCTGAATTGTCGCTAACCGTTTCTTGTTCTTGTTTAAGCACGCCGTAAAATGAAAAGAGCGCGTCGTCGAATGATTCTGTGTCTACAATTGGGATTGCCCCCTGGTAAAGCAATCTATTAGAGCCCGCCGACGTACGAGAACAGATAGACCCAGGAACAACCAACACGTCGCGATTTGCATTGAGGGCTGCGTCGGCTGTTGAAAATGTTCCTGATGGAAGCCCCGCTTCTACGATAAGGAGCACCTGGGCGAGCCCCGCTATAATTCGATTTCTTTCACGAAAGGTAAAAGGAAGCGCTGGATAATGCCAAGGGCGTTCGGACATGACGGCACCACCGGCATCGATAATGTCTTGAAATAAGCGATAGTTAACCTGGGGATATATTTGGTCGCAGCCACCGCCTAATACCACCATGGTGGATCCACCTGCATCAAGGGCTGCGCGGTGCACCGCGGAATCGCAGCCAAAAGCACCTCCTGAAACTATACTGATTCCTTTTTCAGCAGCCTGGCTCGCAAACACACGTGCGCATTCGAGCCCATATGGCGTGGCCCTTCGGGCACCAATAATCGCAAGGCTGGCCCTTGACAATAAGGATGAATTTCCTATCACATACAGTTTTGGAGGAGGATGTGAAATCTGGCGTAAAAGATTGGGGTAAAGACTCGAATCAATGCTTATGATAGTTCGCTCCCCTTCAAGCTTTGGGCCTGAATACAGGCGATAACGCTTGCCCTGAAATTCAACATGCATGTCATCTGCCTGAATATATGTTTGACTTGTTGTCCTCATGCTATCTCCTGCGCAGTTGAAGAATTGCGTAAGCGCAGGGTAAGCGCTTCGGCAATATGATTTTGGCTTACTCGTTCACTTTGACCAAGGTCAGCTATGGTTCGCGCAACGCGTAAAACTCGCAATATGCCCCTGCCGCTTAACATATTCATTTGAGCATTACGTTTGAAATACGACCTTGTTTTTGTATCCATCATGCACTGTTCCATGAGGGCCGCAACATTACTTGCGTGAATTGTATTTGAATGCTGTTTTCTAAATCGGTCAAAGGCAAATTTCCGTGCTTTTAAAACTCCATCTCTAAGCTTTTCTGAAGACATTTCTTTGTCCCCGGCAATTACTTCGTCGAAGTCGCTTCGCCATATGTCGATAAACATGTCAAAGCGGTCGATAAGAGGTCCGCCAATTCTGTTCTGATAGGCATGTATGCGTGAAGGCGTACAGGTACACGCAATCTTGTCGTCGCCGTAGTAGCCACAAGGACAAGGGTTTGATGCGGCAATAAGCATGAATTTTGCAGGCATAATGACGTTGCCGTCTGCTCGTGTAATCGATACTTTTCCTTCTTCAAGAGGCTGCCGGAGCCCCTGTAGGGCACTGGGTGAAAACTCCGACAGCTCATCGAGCATAAGAACGCCATTATGCGCTAAAGACACTTCGCCTGGACGTACAGGATTACCACCGCCAATAAGACCAGCTAAGGTGGCGGAATGGTGCGGGGAACGAAACGGTCGCTTCCCCTCTAAGATGGTATCGATTGGCTCGTCGACAATTGATGCAATACATGACGATTCGGCAATTTCCGCTGCGCTTAAACTTGGCAAGATTGAAGGCAGGCGCTGTGCAAGCATCGTTTTCCCTGAACCAGGTGGCCCCATCATAAGAAGGCCATGGTTTCCTGCTGCTGCAATTTGTAATGCGCGTTTGGCAAGCCTGTGCCCGCCCACGTCAGCAAAGTCGAGCTCTTTATGTTTACCAACTGATGGAGTTAATGATAAACAGGGTATGTCGTCTGACAATAAGGCGCGAAGGTTTTCGATAGCATAGATTGCATTACCTTCCGATCTTTTGGCGAGCGCATTGAAGGTTGGAGCACACAGCAAATCGAGCCCTTCTTTATAGGCGCACATTTGAAAAGCTACGAGCCCTTGGACCGGTTTTACTTCGCCATCTAAGGATAACTCCCCTACAATCATTTTGTTTTGTACAAAAGACCTTGGTATTTGCCCTGTGGCTGCCAAAACAGCAACGGCCATGGGAAGGTCGAAGCCCGTGCCGGTCTTTTTAACTGACCCTGGCGCCAGATTGAAAACTATTTTTTCGCCAGGCAGTTTAAAATTGCATGATTTAAGTGCAGCGCGTACTCTTTCGCGGGCTTCATGAATAGACGTATCTGGCATACCTACGATAGAAACACCGGGCATACCTGTTGAAATTATGACTTCAACCCGTACCGGAATGGCTTCTGCGCCACGTATGGTGGCGCTCATTACGCTGAATCGAGCCGTGCCCTTCATGGCTACCTGCAATCACAGCTTAAGACATTACGGTATATGCGCACATACGCACGATCGTTTTCTAAAACATTGATTGTGATAATGTCAAAAGTAACCCCCGTGTCACACCCGTCATAGGTACTTAAATAGAGCTCAGATATGGCTTCATAGCGCCGACGCTTTTTGGCATCGACTGCTTCAGCGGGAAAGCCATGGCCATTGCCCCTCCGCGTTTTAACTTCAATGAAATGAATGGCGTCGTCATCGATTGCAATAATGTCGGCTTCACCTGCAAAGCATTTCCAGTTTCTTTCCAAAATGCTAAAACCGCGACGTTTAAGAAAATCAACGGCGACTTCTTCCCCGCGTTCCCCGAGCGTCTTATTATGCCGCTTCTTATTCGGGGAAACACCCTTTTTCTTTTCGGGCGTTTTCGTTGTGGTGGTCTTTTTTACCGTGCTCTTCTTTTGTATACGGGTGGTCTTTTGTTTTTCGTGTACCTGCGTCATGCGTAACTCCTTTCTGTATCTTAAGAAAAGAATACGGACAAAAGGTCTCAGCTTTTACCGCAGAAAGGTCGCAAAAAGGCCTCATAAAATACCGCAAACGACTATCAGAAACATCTCAAAATAGTCTCAGAATTGTCTCGCCCCTGTTCAAAGGGGCTGCTTATGTGTGAAATGATTAAAAGAGCGAATCCTGAAGAAATCCAGAACAAAAACTTCTGCGATGGATAGGACAAAGCCCACGTTCTTTTATGGCGGCAATATGGGCTTCGCTCGCATAGCCTTTGTTTTGATCGAATTCATATGAGGGATACTGCAAAGCGTAGGAGCGCATACGCTCATCCCGTTCTACTTTAGCGACAAGAGAAGCAGCGGCGATGCAAGCGCTTTTTGCGTCACCTTTGATTACGTTGTGTTCCCGTTCGTCTATGCGTAAGGGGTTGCCGTCAAGAAGAATGCAATCGATGTTTATGCCCCCTGATTCAATTGTTTTGATTGCTGCACGAAAGGCCTTGCGTAAGCATGCGCTCATGCCTTCAGAATCGATTTCTTTGGGTTCGACATACTGAACGGTCCACGCGTGCGCATGGCGTTTTATTTCTTGGGCAATAGCGTCACGCTTTTCTTCGGCCACTTGTTTTGAATCATTGAGTCCTTCAATAACAAACTGACGATTCAGCACTACTCCGCCTACCGCCAACGGGCCCGCCACGGGGCCTCTGCCCACTTCGTCGAGGCCCAAAATGAAACCATCAGAAAAACCCGCGTCAAAATCGTAGAGCGCTTTAATCCGATTTGCTTCACGTTCTTCGGATGCCAAACGGCGTTCCGTACGCACAAGTGCCTGCTTTACACCCTTGCGCGTATCGGCCACGAGGCTCCGCTTAAGCGTGGCAAATTCAGCAGCTGTGGCCTGTTTCAAAAGCTGTTGTATGAATTCAACGGTTTGAGGTTCATGCTTCATAGCTGAAGTATACCTATAAAAAAGCCCGCATGTGCGGGCTTAAAACTTAGTTAAAGGACTTTTCCTTAATCTTGGCGGCCTTACCTACCTTGTCACGCAGGTAGTAGAGCTTGGCACGTTTCACATCGCCCTGGCGAACCACTTCAATCTTGTCAATCTTGGGGCTGTGTACCGGGAAAGTACGTTCTACGCCCACGGAAAAGCTAATCTTGCGCACAGTAAAGGTTTCGCGATTGCTCGCCCCATGCTTGCGAATAACGTCGCCCTGGAACACCTGAATACGTTCGCGATTACCTTCGGTAATGCGATAGTGAACCTTGACGTTGTCGCCTACGTTAAAATCAGGAATATCCTGCTTAATTTGCTGTTGTTCAATTGCTCGAATAATGTCCATTGTTAACCTCTATAGTTCTGTACTGCTAAAAGACGCAAGACGGAATTATACCTTGCCACATCAGCCTTCGCAAGAATTATTCGAAGTTATGGAGAAGCATGCACAATGGCTAAAACCCTGCCCTGGCTGGTGCAACCCCTCGGTTAAATAAGGGAAAGAAGTGCATAGGCAACGACACCTGTTATTGCGCACCAAATAAGTGACTTCGTTGTTTTAGCGACAACAACCACAATAAGTGCCGCGATGATAGGAATAATGCCTGGCCAAATGCCAGACGCAAACATTTGAGGGCTGAATAGGTCGTTGGCAACGAGTGCAGCAAAAGCAGCCGGAGGAATGAGATTAAGCGCGTTTCGGAGTGTTTCGGGCAGGTCGCGTCCTTTAAGGATAAATATAGGTACACAACGGCAGATGAGCATGGTTGCCAGGCAAGTAAGCCAAACTATCAAAAATTCAGTCATAGTCATTGCTTTTTCACCGCCATAAGCACCAGGCCGGCGCCAACACCACAGAGCGCGCCAAGCAGAATAGCAGGCCCCGTTAAACCAATGACCTTAAAGACACACACGGCAATAAATGCCACAGCAGCAACAAAGATATTTTCGATGCTCGCATTTTGCCCCATGAGCAAACAAATAAAGATCGATGTCATAGCGAAGGCAGCGATAGCCGTTGGAATTGAAAGTGCGCTGCCAACAAGTACGCCCAGTGCATTCGATACACCCCAGGATGTCATGGAGAACAAGTTAACAAGTGTCGCCCTGCCGGCACTCCAGTTGCCTTCCTGATATTTCGCCATATTCACGCCAAAGCTTTCGTCGGTTACCGTTGCGGAAAACAAGAATGTCAGGCGCTTTGCAACTTTTTCGAAATAGGGTGAAAACGCGGCTGAATAGAGCAGCTGGCGCGTATTGACAAAGGATACGCTTGCAATAATGCTTGCAAGGGGCGTTGAAGCAAGCCACATATTTGGAATCATGAATTGGCCAGCACCGGAATAAAAGGTCATGCTCATAACGAATGCCATAAAAGCATTCATGCCAATTTGATGTTCCACGATGCCGCAGGGTATGCCTATGCCAACGTAGCCAACCATGACTGGCAACGCTGCTTTAAGAGCTTGTATGACTGCGTCCTTTTTTTGCATAGGGAAAGAATTATAGTGAAATATTTTGCGGCATGAACAATTCTGTAAAAACAGACTTGGCAAAACGATCTGTCATGCCAGCAACGTAGTCTCGAACCGCAACAACATCATTGCCTTCAGAAATGACGCGGTATTCTTCAGGAACTTGATCAATATGCTTTAAGTAATACCCGAAGAGGTCCTGAACTAAATGATATGCCTTACGGACTTCTGCCAAAACTACATCACTCCGGTACACATTTTCAAACAGGAATGTACGCAGTTCCATCATGGCGTCCCATACTTCAGGAGTCATTTGAATGTTACCTGTGCGTGCTGAATATTCAACCGTATTCAAAACAAGCGTTTCGATGCGAGCAGAATGGTCTTCACCCAAAATGCGGTGGGTCGAATCGGGAAGCTGCCCTTCAGAAAGAATGCCAGCACGAATAGCGTCGTCGATATCGTGGTTTACATAAGCAATGCGATCCGCAAGACTCACGATGCGGCCTTCGAGCGTTTCTGCCGTTTGCGCCCCGGTATGGCATAAAATGCCGTCGCGCACTTCGGCAGTTAAATTGAGCCCCCGTCCGTTGTTTTCAATGGTGTCAACTACACGCAGGCTCTGTTCATTATGGGAAAAGGTAAGTTTGCATTCAGGTGTTTCGTAGACTTTCAAGCAATCATTAAGCGCCTCTTCCCCTGTGTGCCCAAAGGGAGTA
Organism: uncultured Eggerthellaceae bacterium; assembly: GCA_905234635.1. Lineage (GTDB taxonomy): Bacteria > Actinomycetota > Coriobacteriia > Coriobacteriales > Eggerthellaceae > CACXMZ01. The sequence goes on from CAJOJB010000015.1 coordinate 9,606, forward strand.
TGGCCAAGGTCGTGGCCGAGGGCTATGGCTTCAACGAGGTCTTCATTTAAGGCCAAGGCACGCGCAATAGTTCGGGATATTTGAGCGACTTCCAGGGTGTGCGTCAGGCGCGTGCGAAAGTGGTCGCCTTCAGGTGCTAAGAAGACCTGCGTTTTATGGGAAAGGCGACGAAATGCTTTGCTGTGAATAATTTTGTCACGGTCGCGTTGGAATTCAGTCCGAAGATAGTCGCGCGAAGAACTGCTCATGCGGCCGTCGTTTTCATCAGAAAACGCTGCATCTACTTCAAAGATGGCGTGTTCACGGAGTTCTATGTCTTCACGTTTCATTACTTTCATGTGGTATACTTTAGCAAAATTAGCGCCTACTTGCTTCAGGAGTCCACCAGTTATAGCTTTGGTCTATAACGTGAATGACATCTTCGGGAACGCCCACACTTCCTGTGGCAGACGCCAAAACTGCACAAAGCGGTAATTCGGATACGTCGTGGCCTAATTCTATAATGCTCAAGCCAGCGGCAAGGGCATCGAGGGCGCTATGGTAGCGTACTTCCCCGCATACCAAACAATCACAGGAAGCGTCCAGGCACGATTGGAGCAGGTCGCCCGCTGACCCCGTTGTCGTTGCCACTTTGCTTAATACAAGGTTTTCATTTCCCCAAACCCGTGGCATGCGACCAAATACGGCAACACAACGTGCCGCAAGTTGAGAAAGGCTCAGGCCCGATTCATCGGGTTTTATTGAACACAGGCTTCCAAAACCTTTTTGGCGGGCATGATCGAACGGCTGCAAAACCGTTTCAAACGCTAAGTTAAGCATGCTGGGGAGCACGTGCAGCGCTTGTTCGCTCGTATCGAGGCAGGTATGAAAGTTCATGAGGGCAAGGCCGCGTGAAATGGCTTCATACACAACCGCATCGGACCCTATGCGTCCCTGCATATACGGATGGATTTCTTCCATGCCGCCTAAAAAGACGGGATGATGCGTAAGAACCACGGAAGCGCCTAGTTCAGAAGCAATGCGAACCGCTTCAAGTGTTGCATCGAGGGCTATGGCGACGCCAGTTAGTTTTGCGCAAGGGTCCCCAACTATAATGCCCGTCTTGTCCCATTCGAGTGCATCGTTTTTAGGGAACAGGTTTAAAAGCGCTGCTTCAAGTTGCCCCACGGTTTGGGGGCCTGAATGAGTGTTGCTTAAAACGTCAGAATTCACTTGAGCGATTTCACGGGAAGAAGTTTGCATGTTTCCCCTTTCAATTCATTATCTTAAAGGCTTGAAAGAACCTTTTCAAAGGTGGCAATGAAGCTGTCTATATCCTCTTTACTTGTTTGGGGGCCCATTGAAATGCGAAGTGCACCTTGGGCAAGGTCCCGAGGAATACCTAGCTCAAGAAGGGTTCTGCTCGGTTTGAGCGAATGTGTGCTGCAGGCAGAGCCGCCCGATACAGAAAAACCATTCAAGTCTAACTGCAAAATGAGTGTTTCGCTTTCAACGTCTTCAACGCAGATATTTACTATGTTGGGTAAATAGTTTTTAGACCCCGCATCGCAGGGAACGGTCATGTGGACCCGGGGAAGCGAACTAAGCTGTTCATAGAGGAAGTCACGCAAATTACGCAAGCGCTGCGTTTCTGCTTCGAGAACAGAATAGTCGCTGCATGCCGTTTCGCAAGCTGCGGCAAACGCGAAAGCACCGGCAACATTTTGCGTGCCAGATCGCAAACCAGCTTCCTGTCCCCCGCCGGAAAGCAAAGGAACAAGATTCGTTCCTGTCTTTACAGCGAGCAAACCAATTCCTTTGGGACCACCAATCTTATGTGCAGAGAAAGAAGCAAGGTCGACAGGAAGGGTCCCAAGGTCAAAGGGCATTTTCCCAAGAGCTTGTACTGCGTCTATGTGAAAGAGTACGCCCTGTTCAGACAGATATTGCCCAATTCTTGCGATGTCATTAATGGCACCAGTTTCATTATGGGCCACAATCAGAGACACCAAGGTGGTATCGGAGCGCATAGCCTGTTTGATGGATTCGAGTTCAACAAAGCCTGCTCGATTAGGCGAAACATAACTTGCCTGGCAGAAACCAAGCTTTTCAAGCTGCTGTACCGTTTTAAATGTTGCGTCATGTTCAATGGTGCTCGTGACAATATGGGGCACCTGGCCTTTATGTTTTAGGACGTCAAGGACTATGCCTGTTAAAGCCGCGTTGCTACTTTCGGTAGCGCAGCCCGTAAACACGAGTTCATGCGGACGCACATTAAGCACGCTGGCAATACGCGCACGTGCGTCTTCTAAAGCAGCAAATGCCTTTCTACCATCGCTATGAAGCGAATTGGCATTAGCCTGCCAGCCAACTTCGTTTGAGCTTGCGTCATAAAACGCGTCGAGCGCACGACGCACCTCGGGTAAGAGAGGCGCAGTTGCTGCATAATCGAGGTATACCCGAGAAGACATAGAGGCTCCAATTACTATTGCTGAGGCTGGGCCTGTGTTGCTCCAAGGCGTATGGCTTCAATGGCTTCTTTATACGAATTGGCCTTAAATACTGCGTTGCCAGCAACCAATACATCGGCACCAAAAGCACTCACCAGCGGAGCCGTTTGTGCATCGATGCCGCCGTCGACCTGGATGAGCGGTGAACAATTCTGTTCAATACAGCTTGCCACCACGCTTCGTACCCGTTCAGCCGATTCAGGAATGTAGGACTGTCCCGAAAAGCCGGGATAGACACTCATGACCAAAATCATGTCCCACAGCTTAAGCGTAGAATCAAGCACGCCGGTCGGTGAATCTGGTTTTAACGAAACCCCTGCCTTGGCACCAGCGGCATGGATAAGCTCGACAATCTGCAAAGCTTCTTCTTCCTGACGACCTTCGCCCAATGTTTCCCAGTGTATGGTTACATAGTCGGGCTCACACAACAGAAACCATGGGAGCTGTTCAAGGGGATTTGAAATCATAAGATGTACGTCAAGGGGCGCAGTGGTCGCCTGACGCAATTGCTTAAGGATAGGAATACCGACCGTGATATTTGGCACAAAATGCCCGTCCATTACGTCATAATGTACCCAGTCGGCCCCTGCTTCAAGAATAGCCTTGATTTCATCGTCAAGGTGGAGGAAGTCAGCCGACAGAATAGATGGTGATATGCAGATTTTGCCAAACACAAGAGCACCTTTCTCGCTATAACTGATTGTAGCTTAAGAATGCGATGCCAATGCTTTTCGTTCAAGATCGAGTAAGAATTCTTTAATCTTCAGCCCGCCCGCATATCCAACAGGTTTGCCTTGTGCCCCAATAACGCGATGACAAGGAATAAGAATAGGAAGCGGGTTCTTATTGTTAGCCATGCCAACAGCGCGGGTGGCCTTGGGGTTGCCAATGGCGGCAGCAACTTCTGAATAGCTTTGTGTGTGCCCATAAGGAATTTTTGCAACTTCGTTCCATACGCGCTGCTGAAATGCAGTTCCTTGGGCAAATAGCGGTAAATCAAACTGCATACGCTTACCCGCAAGATATTCCTGTAGCTGATTAGCAGCCATATTGGTTAACGACGATGCCAACCTTGTTCCCTCAAACACGGTTTCCCCAAAAGCAAGGCGGGTAATAGCATCCTTACTTGCCGCGATGGTAATGCGCCCCAAAGGCGTTTGGTACACATAATAGTTTTGAGCAAGAACTATTCCCATTTGAATTCCTGACGAAGCGGACGATGCAAAAGAGCTTGCACCGTAGCGGTAACGTCGGCGCCTTCCCACAGAATGGAACGGACGGCATCTAAAATGGGCATGTCTACTCCACCTTGCACCGCGAGGGGTTTAAGGGTTTTACAGGCGAGAGCACCTTCAGCCACCATATTTGTTTCGTGATTAAAGTCTTCAAGCGTTTTGCCTTCAGCGAGCATTTCACCGAGGCGCCTATTGCGTGAATGCTTCGAAGAACAGGTAACGACTAAGTCTCCCATCCCTGCGAGGCCCATACAGGTAATCTTGCTTCCACCAGCACTTTCGACCAAACGTCCCATTTCTGCCAAGCCCCTCGTCATAAGCGTTGCAGCCGTATTGTCGCCAAATCCAAGCCCATAAGAAATGCCACACGAAATAGCAACGACATTTTTTGAAGCCGCACAGAGCTCTACGCCTTTAACGTCGGAACTGGTATAGACCCTAAAGGCATCAGAAGCAAAAAGATCTTGAAAAAAGAGGGCTGTTTCGGTTGAAGCGGACGCAACAACGGTACCTGACGGAATTCCCTGAATTACTTCTTCGGCATGATTTGGTCCAGAAAGCACGGCCATGCGTTCAATATTTCCCAACTCCTGAGCAAAGATATCAACTGGCAATAGGCCCGTTCCTTCTTCTGCACCCTTACTACAAATAACAAGCGGAATATTTGATGCAATATAGGGGGCAATGCTTCGAGCGGTTTCGCGGAGTGCTGCCGAAGGGGTAACAACAATAATCGCTTCGCAGCCTTTAAGAGATAATTCAAAAGAAGAGCTTGCAAGTATATTATTTGAAAGATGGGCTGAACTTAAATAACGTGGATTAACGTGGTTTGTATTAATAGATTGGGCAGTTTCTTCACTACGCGCCCAAAGCGAAACACTGTTCTTTTTTGTTCCCAAGAGATGAGCGATAGCTGTTCCCCAAGAACCCGCTCCAATAACGCAAACCTTCATATGCCTACGACTCCTATTTGGATCCTATGCGGTTTTCAGTGCCAGCAAAGAGCCTTTCAATATTGCCGCGATGGGCCCATACCACAAGCGACGCAGCAATCGTGCATAAAAACCAGGCCAAAACGTCGCCCCAGCAATAATAGAGGGCAAAAAAGGGACAGGCCAGTGCGGAAGCAATAGACCCAACCGAAACAAAGCGCGTTGCCACAACCAGAATCCCAAATATGAGCAATTCGAGACAAGCACCTAGGGGCCCGAAGGTAACAAATAGGCAGCCAACAGCAACGGCAATTCCCTTGCCGCCTTTAAAGTTAAGCCAAGGACTAAAAATATGCCCCGATACACAACCAAAGAATGCAGCGGCGAGAAAAGCCTGTTTGGTTAATACGGAATCTTGCGCAATGACCCCCGAAGGAACAAGATAGGTATAGAGAGCAAGGGCTATAAGTCCAGAAAGAATGCCCTTTCCAAAGTCGAGTAAAAATACCAGAGCGCCCCCTTTAAAGCCAAGCGCTCTCATGGCATTGGTTGTTCCAATATTGCCCGACCCTACACTTCGAATGTCCATGCCAAATATGAATTTACCGACAATAAGACCAAAGGGAATCGATCCGAGTAAAAACGAAATGACCAAAGTAAGAACAAATGCGAACACGACCATGGTCTAGTCCTTCTTCTTGAACTTGAGTCGTATGGGCGTGCCAGTAAAATCAAAGCTTGAACGCAGTCTATTTTCGAGATAGCGCCGATAATTGTCGTCAACGATATCGGGGTGATTGCAGAAGAAGGTAAACTGAGGCGGACAGGTATCGGTTTGTGTTACGTATTTAATTCGCAGTATCTTCTTGCCTTTACTAATGTTGTGACCAAAGTCACGTATTTCTTGCAGCCAATTGTTCAGTGCACTTGTTGTAGTCGTTGAATTAAAGTTCATCCAGGCTTTATCCAGGGCGTCCCAAATACGACCGAGGTTTTTGCCTGTCAACGCCGAAATAGCAACCACGGGCGCGTATGATACGAAGGACATACGGTCGGCGATACGTTCGCGAATTTCTTCTTTTGCCTCGGGGCCTTCAACCAGATCCCATTTGTTAAGTACGATAACCATGGCACAGCCTCGTTGCGCGGCGAAACCAGCGACGCGCTGATCTTGGTCGGTCATGCCCAGGGATGCATCTATGACAAGAAGGGCAACTTGAGCACGGTCAATAGCACGCATGGCGCGTACGAAGCCGTAATATTCGACGTCTTCGTCAATCTGGCTTTTACGGCGTAAGCCCGCAGTATCAACAATGCGATAAGCTTTCCCGTCGTGGTGAACGATGGTATCGACCGCGTCACGCGTTGTGCCCGCAACGTCACTTACGATGGAACGCTCTTCTTTGGCAAGAGCATTGGTGAGTGACGACTTCCCCGCGTTTGGCCGGCCGATTATGGCAACATCAATGGTGTCTTCGACGTGTTCTTCGCGAATAGGTAATTGAGCAAGTTCTTCAACTACATGGTCGAGCAAGTCGCCCGTTCCATGTCCATGCAAGGAAGATATGGGCCAAGGATCGCCAAGACCTAAATTATAGAATTCATATAATGCGTCGTTATTTGCCGGATTATCCATTTTGTTGACAGCAAGCACGACAGGAGTTTGTGTTTTGCGCAAAACGCGCGCGACTTCTTCGTCGTCGGCGTTAATGCCAGTTTTGCCATCAACCAAAAATATTATGAGATCGCATTCGTCGGCGGCTAAAAAGGCCTGCGAGGTAATAGATGCCTGGAACGCGTCGTCGCCACCCATCTCAATGCCGCCCGTGTCTATGAGTGTAAAGCTTACTCCGTTCCAGTCTGCTTCATGATATGAACGGTCGCGTGTAACGCCGCGCATTTCATGAACGATGGCATCGTCCGCTTGCGTGATGCGATTAACAAAGGTTGATTTGCCCACGTTAGGACGACCAACCACAGCAACGATATAGTTAGCCATGTGCATCCTCCTTAAGACCTTGGGCAATATCTGCTATCTGAACTAAAAACTCCGATGCTTGGCAGGATACCACATGAACAGGGCATTTGACTTGTGCGGCTATGTCTTCAAGGGTGTATCCGTCTAGGGTTACGCCCTCGGAATTAAAGACAACTGCAGGAATAGCGGCAAAAACGGCCCCGTTAAACCCCTTGAGTGCCTGCGTTACGGCACGCACTATGTCCTGTGCGCAAAGCAGCCCTGTCACATTAACATTGCCGCCGAAGTAGTTGTTGTCAACATAGAGCGGCACGATATATTCTGCGCAAGAGCTTCCTTGCAAAAGCGGATCAAAGAAGGCTTTTTGAGCACAGCCACACACCAACAAGGTTTTTACTCCTGTGGTTTGCAACACTTTAGATGTAAGGTTTTGTTCTCGAACGCATGAGTTGAAATCGTCTACGAAACTACGCACCATTCCCACGCCATCATCGAACATGTCAAAGTCGCCATAGTACGACGCGGGAGGCAATTCCTTAAGCAGAGAAGACGGATAGGCATTGGTATAGAATTCATCTGAAACGTTCACCCATGCATGCCCACGTTCTTTGAGGGCTTGTTGCTGGAAAGGCCCGATAAGCTCGATTACTGCTTGAGCCGCTTCAGGAGTTGTAAAGCTTTCGACGAAACTTGCCTGGTGTTTGGTATATCCAAGAGGAACAATACCAACGCTTAATATGCCGGACTGATCATAGGACCATTCAAGGGTGCGTACTAATTCTTCACCGTCATTGACATGGGGCATAAGAACAATTTGCACATGGAATTGAATGCCTGCGGAAAGTAAACGGGTAAAAGCATCGAATCCTTCGGCTGCATGCTTTCCAATCATGCGTTCGCGCAAGGCGGGGGTATGGGCATGAAGAGAATAACGCAGAGGGGAAATATGCTGCTCGATAATGCGCGCTTCGTCTTCAGGACTTAGATTGGTAAACGTAACAAAATTACCCAACAAAAAACTCAGGCGAAAATCGTCATCGCGAATACGCAAAGAATTACGAGAGTCGCTGGGGAGCTGTTGAATGAAGCAAAAGATGCATGAATTCCTGCATTGCTTGGTGCCGTCAAATAGTGCGTCACGAAACTCAAAACCCCAATCTTCACCTTCTTCGCGGATAAGATCGATTTCTCCCCTGTCACCGTCGTTGTCGATATAGGAAAGATGTATTTCGTCCGTTGCCGAATACCAGCGCCAATCAATAATGTCATGCAGGGTATTACCGTTAACTGTAAGAACGATACAGCCGGGTTCGAAACCAGCATCATAGGCAGGACTATCCTGCTGAACAGCAGAAATATAGCCGCCCGTTGCCATAAGAAACCTAGATAAATAAGGCAGGGTCTATTGCCACGCCATTGGATTCAACCTGGAAATGTAAGTGTGCGCCATAGCTGTGGCCCGTATTGCCAACTGCGCCAATGGCTTGTCCGCGTTCGACTACGTCGCCCACTTTAACGTAAACAGCAGATGAGTGCATGTATTTAGTAACGAGCCCATTGCCATGCGCAATAACTACCCAGTTACCAGCACCGCCATTATAGGAGCCATCATTTGAAGCAAAAACAACTGTGCCCGATGCAGCAGCGTAATAGGGCGTGCCTTCAGATTCGGCAAGGTCTAAACCCTTATGGAAGGTGCCGCCATCGAGTTCGCGCCAACCAAAACCGCTCGAGTAAGACCCTGAAGGAAGCGGATGTTCAAGAAGCCCCGAAACGGCCGCAATGGTTTCGTCGGAATAAACCACTCCAGAATCATCGCCGCCCGTAGTAAGCTGCTGTTCTTGCGCTTTCAGTAAAGCTTCAGCAGCAGCTGCGGCCTGACGTGCAGCTTCACGTTCAAGTTCTTCTTGCGCCTGGAGTTCTGCGGCTTCTTCGCTAATCTTTTCAGCTTCTTCGCGCAAAGCAACTTGTTTTTGCTCGATACTTGCCTTGGCTGTTTCCGCTTCTTCCATCTTCTGCGCAGCAATATCCATTTGGAGTTCGTATTCGTTCTTGGCACGTTCTTGAGCCTGCTTGGCCGCACGAGCGCTGCGCACCAGTTCGGCACCCTGATTCGAATATGCCGAAAGCGAATCCCATTTTGTCAGGAATTCATCAAATGACGCGGAGTCGAGCATGACATCTAAAAACGAAGCTGTGCCACTAGACTTATACATATCGGTCATAACAAGTGCCAGTTCTTTTTGAAAAAGATTCATGCGTTCTTGTTCTTCGTCCATGCGTTTTTGTGCAGTTTGGGCAGAAGCCATAGCTTCTTCGTGGTTGGCAAGAGCTGTTTCGTAGCGTTCAGTTTCTTCGTTGATGCTTGTCTGAAGTACGTCAATCTGCTTCATGATGCTTTCCGCTTCGGCAAAAAGTTCTTCAGATGTTACTGAATAGGCAATGCAAGGATTGCATAACAAGGCCCCACACATGCCACAAGCAACAAGCATGGCTACAACAAATAAATAAAGTCTTTTTCTTAAAGGTTTCAATTAACAACTCCGTTTATAGTCCGTTTTAAATATGCGGCATAAACCACCTGATACGTATGTTAGCGCGATTGTGCACTTATGGCGAATTATCACCAAGAGTGCAGACAATCTACAACTGCATTGATTTGCTTATCGGGCGTGGAAGCGCCGGCGGTTATGCCTACCGTATCAATACCTTCGAAGAAGTGTTTGTCCAGTTCAGATACTGATTCTATATGAAATACATTCCGGCAATACTGAGAACATATTTCTGCTAAGTGGGTGGTATTTGAAGAATTTTTACCACCTATGACCACCATAGCATCTACATTTTGTGCCAGTTGGGCGGCCGCCTGTTGTCTTTTGCTCGTAGCCGAACAAATAGTGTCATGGAGCTCATAGTTCAATCCACGGTTTTCAAGTGCGTCCAAAACGCTCTGAAGTAATTCACGGGTTTGGGTAGTTTGGACGACGATACCAAGAGGTTCCGCCAGGCCGCCCGGTAGGTCATTGGCATCTGAAATGCAATAGACCTCGTTCCCCCCACGCTTTGCCCAGGCAAGCAAGCCATGTACTTCTGGGTGCTGGGCTTCTCCGATGATAAGTACGGTGTGGCCCTTGGCAGCTAAGTCATAAGCAGCACGCTGGGCGCGCAATACATGAGGACATGTCGCATCGATAAGATCAAGCTGTTTTGCTTCAATGGCATCAAGTACTTCAGGGCTTACCCCATGGCTTCGTATAATTACCGTGTTTGCTTGAATATCGGCTACATCTTCAGCCACGCTGATGCCTTTTTCTGAAAGCTCACGTACCACCTGGGGGTTATGAATAAGGGGACCCAGGGTTTGGATAGAATCGTGCTGCAAGGCTGCCTCATTGGCAAGGTCGAGGGCGCGCTGCACACCATAGCAGGCTCCAGCACAATCTGCCAAGATTACGTTCATAGTGTTTCACCGTTCTTGAATTGCTGCCTTCTAGGCATAGGTAAGGCGTCGACCACATTCGAGTAATCTTTGGCGTGCGGAAACAGGGCGACCATATCTACTTTGCTGGCAGGAATACGTTGCGATAAGGCAAAACACTCACGCATGACAAACCAGCTACACGCTTCAAGCCGGTCAGCTTTGGGGACGTCTTCGAAGTCTTCTAGATAGACTGGTGTAGTAAATTCAACCGTCACCTTGGGAAAACGTATCCACTCCCCTTTATGTTTGATATTTTCGGCATCGCGAATGGTGGCAGGGATAATGGGTGCCTGACCCATCTTGGCAATAAGGGCAACGCCAGCATGGAGTTCGGGTTCCTTCGAACCTTTTCCGCGACGCGTTCCTTCGGGAAATATTCCAACCAGTTCCCCATTTTTGAGCATACGTGAAGCCCGCTTGAGTGCCGTGCGATCGGCGGAATCACGCTTTATAGGAAAGGCGCCCACGCGTGCAATCAGCTGTCCTCCGAAACCACCAAGGGCATCAAAGAGATTTTCACGCGCGATAAGACGCACCCACTGACTTGGACGAATAGCACACCACAGAAAAGCAACGTCCAAATACGACGTATGATTCGAAGCAATAATGGCGCCTTGCTTGCCCATGAACGAACGAACAATGCCAAGGTTGGTAACCGAGTATCGAAAACAAAGCTTCAATATGGCATTGACGAAAACATAGATAATATTGCCGCACCAATGCGTCATTTCGTGTTCGCGGTAAATGCCGCCCAAGGAACGGTCGAACATTTCCTCGCGCGAAAGAAACATGGACTAACAGCCCTTTTCTTCGGCAAGCCTGCAAATAGTATCGATAACTACTTCGATATAAGTTGAAGTTGAGTCGATATGAACCGCATCTTCAGCGGGTTTTAAGGGCGACATGGCGCGTGAAGAGTCGTATTCGTCGCGACGGCGAATGTCGGCCAGTACTTCATCGTAGTCGATAGAGCCAACGCCGCGATCCGCGTTTTGACGCACGCGCCTATGGGCGCGCTCTTCAGCACTTGCAGTCAGAAAAATTTTTACTTCTGCATTGGGAAAAACCACGGTGCCTATATCGCGTCCGTCGACCACGTAATTCCCCGCTGCCCCAATTCGCTGCTGTTGGCGCACTAAGGCTTCGCGGACCGAAGGAGTAGCCGAAACAGGACTAACGGCCTTGTCAATTTCGGCGGTACGTATGGCGTTAGTAACGTCTACTCCACCAATGGAAACGGTTTTAGGAGCGGGGTCGCCGGCAACGGTGCTAAATTCTATGGGGTATTCGTCGGCAATTTTGCCCAAGGCATCTCCGTCTTCGAGGTCAATACCATTTTGTAAGGCCTGCCAAGCAACCGCACGGTACATAGCGCCTGTGTCGAGGCAGGAAAAGCCCAAACGCTTTGCGACTGACTTAGCTACCGTAGACTTACCAGCACCAGAAGGCCCATCAATTGCAATAATCATCGTGTCATCCTTGCCAAAGATTCCAAGAAATGCGGAAGGTCAACCTTGACCGAGTCAAAGTTAGTAACCGTTATGGGCGTCTTACCACAGAGGCCTGCAAGCGCCCAGGTCATAGCCATACGATGGTCTTTTTTGGCGTCGAGTTCAATGCCTTCAGGGATAAGCAAGTCAGGTTGGCCTTCGATAAACAGGTCGTCGCCGTCCATCCACGAATCGACGCCGAGCACGCCAAGACCTTCCATGATGGCAGCAATACGGTCAGTTTCTTTAAGGCGCAGACCGCTTACCTGCCTAAACACCGTAATGCCATGGGCAAAAGCAGCCACAAGTGAAAGCACCGGTACTTCGTCAACAATGCTCGGAATTTTGTCGGCAGGAATTTCGCATCCGCGCAAACTGGGCGTATAGCATGCAGAAATAATGCCGTAGGGTTCTTTACCCGCTTGGCCTTCGCGTGAAATAGTAATGTCAGCGCCCATGCGTTCAAGCGTGCGTACAAAACCGATGCGAGCGGTGTTCAGGCTGACGTCTTCGACTTGAATGGAGCTGCCCGACTTTAGGAGTGCGGCGAAGGCTGCACTGGATGGATCGCCCGGAACCTGAACTTCGCAAGCCTGCAAGGTAAAAGGGCCCTTCACGGAAGCCGTGCGTTCGGCCGCAGTTGTCGTTGCACCATATTCTGGAAGCATGAGTTCGGTGTGGTTGCGGGAAGGTGAAGGCTCGTTGAGCGTTGTCGTACCTTTTGCACCTAAGCCGGCCAAGAGCACCGCAGTCTTCAGCTGAGCAGATGACATGGGCGCATCATAGACAATGGCTTTTAATTTATCGTCACCTGTTTCAGTAATGGGAAGGGTTTCGGCACCTGCTGGGTCAAAATGAACACCCATCTTCATAAGTGGTGCCGTAATACGACGCATGGGACGCTTGCACAAAGAAGCGTCGCCTGTAATTTTGACGGTAATGGGCCAAGGTGCCAAGGCGCCCATAAGAAGACGGGCCGTGGTACCTGAATTGCCGCAATTAATGGCCCCTTTGGGTTGTTGAGGACCTTCTTTGCCCCAGCCCGTAATGCCACCAGCTAAACTTCCATCAAGCTGCTTTTCAAGTGCAACCGTAGCACCGAGCTCCTGGATGGCTTCAATGGTGGAGCGAACATCTTCGCTATCGAGCACGCCAGAAACACGAGACGTACCTTCAGCCATAGCTGAAAACAGGACGGCACGATGCGAAATAGATTTGTCACCTTGCACACGAGTCGATCCGTCTAAGGGTGCGTCTAATGGTTCAATAAGCGTTTTCTCGATTTTTGCAGCCATGCCTTACTCCTTCAAATCATGGCAATACGTCATCTGTCTATCATTCTAGCATTGTTTTCCAACAGCACACTGAAGTGCTTCGGTCTCTTTTTCGGTTAAATAACGCCACTGCCCCTCAACGACATTTTCCAAGGTCAGCGGACCAAAAGAAATACGCTGTAAATCAATGCATTCATGGTGAATGGCCCTACACATACGACGCACTTGCCTATAGCGGCCTTCATGGATAGTCATCTGCAAAAGGCTCGTTTCGACGTCGCTGTCCTTAAGAACAACATCTGCCGGTGCTGTTATGCCGTCGTCGAGCTCAATGCCTTCTGCGAGCTGTTTGATATCCGACTCTGTAGGAAGGCCTTCAACACGAGCGAGGTAAGTTTTATGAACATGGTGGCTGGGATGCAAAAGTCCATGGCCCAGTTCACCGTCGGTAGTAAACAAGAGCAAGCCACGTGTCGCGCGATCAAGGCGCCCAACCGGATACAAACCAGGGTGCTCTTCTGTGGGCACAAGTTCAGCAACACAAGGGCGACCTTGGGGGTCGTTCATCGTGGTTACATATCCAGCTGGCTTATTTAAGATGAGCGATACCGGGTCGGCTCCCCACTCAACGAGCATTCCATCAACTTCGACCGAGTCGGAAAGTGGGTCAACCTTTGAACCGAGTTCCGCTACCACTTCCCCATTAACTTTTACCCGCCCAGCTGTCATCAGGTTTTCAGCTCCGCGTCGGCTCGCAATGCCAGCACGGGCAAGGAATTTCTGTAAACGCATGGGATAGACGGCAGCGGACTGCTGGGACTCTTCGGGTTCTGAATGGACAGAATCCATTCCCTATTCCTCGAATTCGAGTTCGTCGAAGTCAATCTTTTCAACCGCCCCAGCAGCCGCCGTAAGTGCTTCGGTCATCATGGCTTGCATGGCGTCGCTCATTTGTTCCGAAAGTTCTTCAGCATCAAAGTTCTGGGCAGATTCAAGATCGTCTTCAGTTAAATCGAGCGTGGCAAAACCACGAGCAGCAGAAAGACGGGCGCGGATAAATTCACGCGTTTCATCGTCCGGAGCGTATTGGTCGAGGTCGGGTAAGTCGTCCAATGAACGCAAACCGAACTTTTCCAAAAAGGAACGCGATGTGGCGTACAAGGTTGGGTTACCGGGCGCCTGTTCAACACCGGCTTCACGGATAAGGCCCTTTTCAAGCAGCGAATTAATCGAGCTGTCGGAATTTACGCCACGAATATTTGCTACACCTGCGCGTGTCACAGGCTGGGTATAGGCAATAATGGAAAGTACTTCAAGTGCGGCCTGGGAAAGCTTGCGTGTGTCCCAAGAAAGGACGTAGTTTTCAAGGAGTTCGTGAAAGGCGGGATGGGTGCACAAACGCCAGCCACCTGCCACTTCGCGAAGCTGGATACCGCTTTCTTCTTCTTCGTACTGAGAACGCAGGTCTACGCAGGCAAGTTCAACTTCTGAAGGCTCAACTTGCAGCATATCGGCCATAGTAATAGTTGACAAAGGTTCGTCGGTTACGAACAGCATAGCCGCAACGGCACCACGAATCTGTTCGGGCTTCAGTCCTTGAAACATCTACTCCCCTGCACTTTCTTCGGTTCCTGCAACGTCACTGGTAATGGCATCGTCGCCATCCAAAAACAGCGCGCCAGAACCTTCAATATAGTCCATTTCGATATCGCCAAAAGGCTTTGGCTGTGAAACTAAAATCATATTGCGCTTGTAAAGCTCAAGCACCGCCAAAAACGTAACAACAATAATTGCAGGATTCTTCTGCGATGAAATAAGTTCGCTAAAGCGCAAGTGCTTGGCATTTTGGATGCGTGAATGAATGGAACGCACATGCACTTCTACTGGAATTGGCTTGCTTGCAATGTGGTCGCTGTCGAGCAAGAAGGGGTCCTTATGCCCTGCCACCTGCGCACACATATATGCGAGCGCATCGAGACTAATACCTTCCAGATAGTCGGGCACCAACGTGAGCAGGCTGGCGTCGGGCCCGAAGTGCCTACTGTGACGACGACCTTCGGCTACATAGCGAGCACTGAGTGCAGCCGCAGCGTTTTTGAATTGCTTATACACGATTAAGCGATCCACCAAAATATCGCGCGCCTGGCTGGGAGCCAGTTCTTCAAGGTCTTCATCGAATTCGTCTTTAGGGGCCGGAATTAAACTTGCCGCCTTAATTTCGAGCAAGGTTGAAGCTACTAATAAAAAGTCACTTGCCACGTCCAGGTCAAGAATTTCCATGCGGGCAATTTCTTCAAGATATTGGTCGGTAATTTCTGCAATCGAAACTACGCCAATATCAACCTTTTGGCGACTGACCAAATAGAGCAGCAGATCGAAGGGACCTTCAAAGCTTTCTGTCTTAACCCGAAATGACACGAACTAGCTCCTCGAAAAACGTTCAGACTGTTCAGCAATTAAGGCTTCGTCGTCAAAGTAGTTAATCTTCATGGCATCCTTAACTTCGTGGAGGGTTTGCCCCGCTGCTTCGCGCGCACGAGCACTGCCTTCTTCAAGTATGGCATAGACACTCGGAATGTCTTTTTCGAGCTCCTTGCGACGCGCACGAATGGGCTCGAGCGTTTCTTCGAGCACACTTGCAAGAAGCTTCTTGCATTTCACGTCGCCCAGGCCACCGCGTTGGTAATGTTCCTTCATTTCCGCAAGGTTGGCATAGTCGGGCAGGTATTCTGCAAAATGCCTGTCTTCGCAGAAGGCGTCGAGATAGGTAAAGACGGCATTTCCTTCTACTTTACCGGGGTCTTCCACGCGCAGATGACCTTCGTCGGTATACATCTTCTTTATCTTTTCAGCGACTTCTTCAGTGGAATCGGAAAGATAGATACCGTTATTTAAGCTCTTACTCATCTTCGACTTGCCATCTAAGCCAGGAAGACGCTTGGCGGCCTCACCCGTGGGAATAAGTGCTTCGGGTTCCACTAACACAGGGCCATAGGTACGATTAAAGCTGCGCACGATTTCGCGTGTTTGCTCAAGCATGGGCAGTTGGTCGTCGCCTACGGGAACCGTGGTGGCTTTAAAAGCAGTAATGTCTGCCGCCTGACTAATGGGATAGGTAAAGAAGCCCACGGGCACGTCGGCGTTAAAGCCGCGCATTTGAATTTCAGACTTCACGGTAGGGTTGCGCTGCACGCGTGCCACGGTAACCAAGTTCATATAGTAAGCAGTAAGTTCAAAAAGCTGAGGCACCTGCGACTGGATAAACACGGTCGTTTTTGCAGGGTCTATGCCGCAGGAAAAATAGTCGAGTGCAACTTCAATAATATTTTGGCGCACCTTTTCGGGGTTGTCCGCATTGTCGGTAAGCGCTTGGGCGTCGGCAATCATAATAAATACTTTATCGAATTCACCTGAGTCCTGTAGGCGTACGCGTTCACGCAGGCTTCCCACAAAATGGCCCAAGTGGAGACGTCCCGTAGGCCGATCCCCCGTCAAAATAGTCGGAGGAGCTTCAACTTTAGGTACGTCGTCAATTACTGTTTCTTGCGTTTTATTTTGTAAGTCCATTGCTTCCATATATGCCTTCCGTATTAATAGATGGGGAACGGATACAAAAGATTTGCTAAATTACCCGCAGTCGCCCCCATATAAACTGAAATAGGGCTCACGGGGAAAATATAAGGAATAGCGAAAAGCAGGATAAGCAGAATAGGCATGCCATAGTGCTCTATCTTGTAATAAATATCCATGCGATTTTTAGGTACCAGGTACACAAAAATACAGGAGCCGTCGAGCGGCGGAATGGGCAGTAAATTAAAGAACATAAGGAAAAGGTTAATTAACACGTAATAGGGTAAGAACAAGCCATAGAAATATGAAAAGACTTCACTTTGCGACATAAGCTGCGGTGCTGCATCCAAAAGAAGCCAAGCAACAGCAGAGCCTAACACGGCCTGACACAGGTTGGCGAAAGGACCAGCAAGGCCAACAATAACGTCACCCTTGCGCTTGTCTTCAAAATAGCTGGGATTATAAGGAACGGGCTTGGCATAGCCAAACACGGGTGCATGGGCAAGCATGAGCATGGCAGGCAAAATAATAGTGCCAAAGGTGTCTATATGAGCAAGCGGATTAAGGGTAAGACGACCAGCTTTTTTGGCGGTAGGGTCACCCAGTTTGTAGGCCGCATAGCCATGAGCGACTTCATGCAAAACAATAGCTGGCACAAATGCCAGAATAATACAGACGTAATATGCAATCTCTTCTATTCTCATAATCTGTTAAGTATAGCTAATCCTGTTGGGCCTGACGGGCAAGTTCGTCTTCAACTTCTTCATTTAACATAAGCCATTCTTCTTCGGCCGCTTTCATGCGTGCCTTTAGTTCAGCATGTTCGGCAATTATGTCGCTACTTGAATCTTCTTGGGTATAAAAATTGGGGTCAGCGAGCAAGGCCAGGACTTCATCAAGACGAACTCGGTCACGTTCCATTTGTTCATCGAGCTGGGAAATGCGTTTACGATGGTGCTTGAGAGCTGCATAGGCCCTGTTGCGCGCTTCGGCTTCTGCGCGTTTTTGTTCTTTGGTCTTAGGGGCGCTCCCCCGCTCGGCCGTGAGCGTATCGTTGCTTTGGCGATGGCGCGGTTTGCGATGCGGGTCGTCCTGTTCTTTACTGGAACTACCGCGCATGACCTGGGTTTTAGCTTTTGTTTGCTCCGTACCAGGCAAAGGGATGTTTTCTTCGTGTTGACCGGTCTTAAAAAGATAGTAGTCATAGTCCCCGTCATAGGATTTAGCCGTGCCGTCCTTAACTTCAACAATGCGGTTGGCCACCGAAGAAATAAGATGGCGGTCGTGCGTAATAAGCAATATGGTTCCCTCAAAGCGCTTAAGTGCCTGTTCAAGAATGTCGGCACTTGCAATATCTAAATGGTTAGTTGGTTCGTCGAGGCAGAGCAAGGGCGTGGGTGCTACGAGCATTTTTGCTAAGGCCAGGCGGCATTTCTCGCCACCCGAAAGCACGCTTACGCGTTTTTCAACATCGTCGCCGGTAAATAAGAATGCGCCAAGCAAGCTGCGTACTTGCGAAATGGTCCAACCAGGAGCTACGTGGTCAAGTTCTTCAAACACGGTATTTCCCGGATGAAGTTCGTCGAGCTGATGCTGGGCAAAGTAGCTCTTTTCAACATGGACACCGTATTCAATGGTGCCTGCGTCGGGTGCAAGTACGCCCGCAACCATTTTGAGCAAGGTTGACTTACCTGCCCCATTCGGACCAACAAGGGCAACCTTGTCGCCACGATATAGGCTTAAATCAAGCGCGTCGTATACGGTATTGTCACCAAAAGATTTAGCCACACCCTGCAAATGAACAACCATGTCACCCGTTCGAGGCGGTTGCTTAAAGTTGAAATGAACGGTCTTTTTCTCTTCAGGAACAATAATGCGCTCCATTTTTTCAAGCTTGCGCACGCGGTCTTGTACCTGCTTGGCCTTGGTGGCCTTATAGCGAAAGCGCTCGATAAAGGCTTCCATATGGGCAATTTCGTCTTGCTGTTTTGCTGCCTGTTCACGCAAAAGCGCAAGCTTCTGTTCACGTTGACGCAGGTAAGCAGAATAGTTACCTGGAAATATAGTAAGTGTGCCCATATCGATTTCTGCCACGCGGTCTACCATGTTGTCCATAAACACACGGTCATGACTTACCACAACAACGGTACCTGGATATGAGCGCAAGAAGCTTTCAAGCCATTTAACGCTTTCCAAATCAAGGTGATTGGTTGGTTCGTCAAGCATAAGAAGATCGGGGCTGCGCACCAAGAGCTTTGCCAAGGCGATGCGCATCTGCCAGCCTCCTGAAAACGACGAAGTTGAAGCCTGCATGTCTGTTTCTCCAAAGCCAAGGCCAAAGAGCACCGCACGAACACGGGCTTCGAGCGTATAGCCACCCATGGCTTCAAACATATCGCGCGCTCGACCTGCGGCTGCCAGCTGCTGTTCTGTAGGTTTGTCGCCTAGGGAATGCTCTAATTCACGCAAGCGATGCTCGGCCTGCAGTATTTCTTCTTGCGCCGACATCACTTCGTCAAAAATAGGACGTTCAGGCATTTCAATAGCTTCCTGCTCCAAATAGCCCACGGTTACGCCCCTGGCAAACACCACCCTGCCTTCGTCGGCGTCTTCGCGTCCTGCAATTATATTAAGCAAGGTGGTTTTGCCTGCACCGTTGGCCCCTACCAGAGCAAGACGCTGCCCTGCTTCGAGTTTTAACGAAGCATTACTGAACAAAACACGCCCTGAAAATGATTTTGCTATGTTCTCTAATTGAACTATCACGTTACATCCTTGTTTCATACCCCGACTTCATTTGTGTCAGCGGGGCGTGAGTGCTAGAGTAACACACAAGTTCGCGCAATACGAAGGAGTAAACCAATGCAAATTATTATTGCTTCCGATTATGCCAACATGAGTCGCAAGGCAGCCGATGTTATCGCTGCACAAATCAAGAATAAGCCGAGCAGTATTTTGGGTCTTGCCACGGGGTCTACCCCCATTGGCCTCTATGCCGACTTAGTTAAAGACTATGAAGCTGGTCTTATTTCGTTTGAGCAAGTTCAGAGTTTTAATTTGGACGAATACCGTGGCTTAGATGCAGAACACGATCAGAGCTATCGCTATTTCATGAATCAAAACTTATTTAATCACGTTAATATCGACAAGGCGCAAACGCATGTGCCCGACGGTGCCAACCCCGATGCAGACGCTGCTTGTGCCGCCTATGAAATTGCGATTAGGCAATCTGGTGGCGTTGACTTGCAGCTGCTGGGCCTTGGGCATAATGGCCATGTTGGCTTCAATGAACCCGCTGACCACTTCCCCGTTGACACCCACATAGTTGACCTTACTGAAAGCACCATTCAGGCCAACAGCAG
>CAJOJB010000016.1:0-5395 GCA_905234635.1 uncultured Eggerthellaceae bacterium
GATCGTGACCCTGACCGGCTGCATCCCGGCGATCCGTATGCTGTTGGGGCTGCGTCCGACTGAGGTATTGCACGGCAGATAAAGGAGCGAAGATGAAAAAGAGGACAATGTATATCCGTATGATCACGGCTTCGCTGCTCCGCCGCCGTTCGCGGATGGTGATCGCGCTTTTGGCGATTGCGATTGGTGCGACGATCCTGTCCGGATTGGTGACGATCTATTATGATGTGCCCAGACAGATGGGGGCGCAGTTCCGCAATTACGGAGCCAATATGATCTTTACAGCGACAGAGGACACCTTTTCACAGGCCGATGTGGACGCGGGAGTGGCGGTGATCCCGGCAAAGGATGTCGTCGGTGTCGCGCCGTACCGCTATGAAATCAGCAACCGACAATGCGAACGACATGATAGACACGCTCACGCGTTTCTATAACCGCGTTCGCCAAGGCGCCATTACCACCGAAATTAACGAAATCGTTGGTGGCGCAGCAGCTTTGGAGGAATAAATGGCTACAGAAAGAAACAAACAAGGGGCAGTGGGGCGCATCGTCCGTATTGTTGGTCCTGTTGTGGACGTCGAGTTCCCGCAGGACGCAATGCCGGCAATCTACAATGCGCTTACGGTAGACGCCGAAACGCCCATTGGCCATGTGAATTGTGTACTTGAAGTACAGATGCACTTGCCAGGCGACTTGGTGCGCGCCGTTGCCATGTCTTCCACCGACGGCCTCATTCGCGGGCTGGACGTGCAGGACACGGGTAACCCCATCATGATGCCCGTGGGCCAGGAAACCCTGGGCCGCATCTGGAATGTTATTGGCGAACCGGTAGACGGCAAGCCCATGCCAGAAATTACCGAATGGATGCCTATTCACCATCCCGCACCTGAATACGACACGCTTACCACCAATACCGAAATTTTTGAAACCGGTATTAAGGTGGTCGACCTTATCGAACCCTTTATCAAGGGCGGTAAGACGGGCCTGTTCGGCGGTGCTGGTGTAGGCAAGACCGTTATCATCCAGGAACTTATTAACAACCTCGCCCAGGAACATGGTGGTACGTCCGTGTTCACCGGCGTAGGCGAACGTACGCGCGAAGGTACGGACCTGTATCTGGAAATGAGTGAGTCTGGCGTTATCAATAAGACTTGCCTGGTGTATGGTCAGATGAATGAACCGCCGGGAGCACGTCTGCGTGTTGGTCTGGCTGGCCTGACTGAAGCGGAATACTTCCGTGACCAGGGTCAGGATGTGCTGCTGTTTGTGGACAACATCTTCCGCTTTACCCAGGCTGGTTCCGAAGTGTCCGCTCTGCTGGGTCGTATGCCTTCGGCAGTAGGTTACCAGCCCACGCTGGCTACCGAAATGGGCGACCTGCAGGAACGCATTACCTCGACCGACGTTGGTTCGATTACGTCGGTGCAGGCCGTATACGTTCCCGCCGACGACCTGACCGACCCGGCCCCCGCCACGACCTTTACCCACCTCGACGCCAAGACCGTTCTTTCGCGTTCCATTGCAGAGCTTGGTATTTACCCCGCGGTGGACCCGCTGGAATCTACCAGCCGCGCACTGGACCCGCAGATTGTTGGCCAGGAACACTATGACGTGGCCGTAGGCGTGCAGGAAATTCTGCAGAACTACAAGGACCTGCAGGACATCATTGCCATTCTGGGTATGGACGAACTTTCTGAAGAGCAGAAGGTTATCGTTAATCGCGCTCGTAAGATCCAGAAGTACCTGGGCCAGCCCTTCCACGTGGCTGAAGTGTTCACGGGCAATCCGGGCCGCTACGTGAAGCTGGAAGACACCATTCGCAGCTTCCGCGAAATCTTGGACGGCAATTGCGACGAAATTCCTGAGCAGTGCTTCGTGTATAAGGGAGCCATCGAAGAAGTCTATGCTGCCTACGAAGAAATGAAGAAGCAGCAGGAAGAGGCGTAAACCATGGCAAGTTTGGTATGCGACATTGTGACCCCCGCAGAACAGCGCTTTAGCGAAGAATGCTATATGGTTGCCGTTCCTGGCGTGGACGGGCACATGGGCTTTATGCCTGGTCATGCGCCACTTATGTCTACGCTCGCCAACGGGGAAGTACGTGTTTTTTCCGACGCGAACACGCTGACACATCGCTTTGCCTGCCAGGGTGGCTATGTGCAGGTGACAGGTGAGAAGGTCATTGTTTTGACCGACCGTGCTCTGGCTGCTGAAGAAATTGATGCTGCGGAAGTGGCGGCAAAGATTTCGGAGCTTCAGGCTGCTTTCGACAGTACTGCTGAAGACAGCGTGGAACGCGCCACCTTGGAATGCGACCTCAAGTGGTATCGCACGCTTGAAGCGGTAGCTGCCGGTTAATTCACGTTTTTTTTCGCGCTTGTATACAAGGGCTGTTCCTGTATGGGAACAGCCCTTGCGCTTTACTTTAATAAAGTAAGCATGTGCGCAGGTGCCTGTGCACGAATGAAGGGAGAGAACATGAAAACTTGGAAGAAGATTCTTGCACTGGCCTTTGGTGGTGCACTCGCACTGTCCCTGGCTGCCTGTGGTGGCGCAGGTGCTGCAAGTAGTGCGGCGACTTCAGCTGCAGCGGCTGCTGGCGACTTCAAGCTGGTTAAGGACGGCACGCTTACCGTTATCACCAGTGCCGACTACCCGCCGTTCGAAAACATGGAAGGCGACGAAATCGTTGGCTTCGACGCGGCTCTTATCCGCGAAATTGGTAAGCACCTTGGCCTGGAAGTTGAAATTTCCCATCAGGGCTTCGACACGCTTATTACCGCGGTTGCCGGTGGTAGTTCTGCCGACGTGGCTATTTCTGCCATCACCATCGACCCTGAACGCGCCAACGATGTAGACTTCAGCGACTCCTACTACGACTCCAACCTGGCCATCGTGGTGCTGAAGGATTCTGGTCTTACCGCAGCCGACGCTAACGCTGCTAAGGAAGCTCTCGCTGGCGCTGCCGTTGGCGCTCAGTCTGGTACTTCGGGCGAAGCCTGGATTGAAGAAAACCTGCCCTCAAATTCCTACACGCCGTACCAGGAAACTCCCGACCTGCTGAACCAGCTGCGCACCAAGTCTATCGTGGCTGCTGTGTATGACCAGCCGGTTGCCGAAGCCCATGTAAATGGCGAATATAACGACTGTGAAATCCTGACGGTTATTCCTACGGGCGAACAGTATGGTATTGCCGTGAACAAGGACAATGCAGCCCTTACCGCTGCCATTAATGAAGCACTAGCTTCCATTAAGGCAGACGGCACTATGGATAAACTTATTCAGGAATACCTCGCGTAGTTATTGTTCCGCCGTTCTGGCGAACGGCGGAATACTCGACGCTGCAAATCAGTGAGCCTGGTGTCTTGCCCCTTGTTTTGCGCCTCATGTGCCAAAGTACATTTCGGTGCAAAGGCGGGGCAATCAATCCGGGCTCACTGTTTTTCGCTGACTCTTTGGCTACCTGCGCTTTCTTTTGCTCGCTTTAAGCTATGTTTAGGTATCTGCTAGACATACCCAGCACGGGCCCCATTGTTAAAACTAAAGGCTATAATGTAGCTATGGCAAAAACGCTCAAAGACATGTTTATACGTTATTTGCGTGCGGCACTGGTGGTGTCGCTTTTGTTGTACTTAATTCCTGTGGCTGCTTTTGCCCTTACGAATGACACGACGACGGCGCGCAGCAACGAAAATGGCACTAAGAATGTGCTTGGTGGCGTGCCTACGCGCATTACCTGGGAAGCGGCTGTGGACAAAGGGGAATCGGTTACCGCAGTAACCCTGCAATTCCCGCAAGGTAGTGAATTTAACGATGCGACTTCTGCACGGATTACCGTGCTCGACGGAACAAAGCGCGTGGAAGTTGATTACAATGCCGTTGTAAGCGACGTGGACAATACCATTGCGGTCAATTTCGGCACGCCGCTTGAAGAAGGCCAGCGTCTTCGCATTGAAGTCTACGATGCGGCCCTTCCCAATGTAGAGGGTGCGGTTGTCCTTTCGGGTTCGTATACTCGCGATGACGGGGAAGTGGTGCAACTTGACGAAGGCCCCGCCATTCAGGTTACGAGCGCATCGCCGGCGCAGAAAATGGCAAACTGGTTAGGTGAACAGCCTTGGGTGCAAGCATGGAATTCCGTACCCGTGCTGCGCCTGTTTTTAAACCCTCAGCTGGCGGTAACGTCCATTCCTACCTTGGTGGTGGGCTGGTTGCTTTCGCTCATGCTTGTGTTGTTTGGCTTCCCCTTGGCCATTCCTATTGGTCTCGCCTTCGCCTTCATGAAGATTAGCAAGTCACGCGTTCTGCACGTTATTGCCGCCCTTTATACGGGTGTTGTCCGTGGCACACCGCTGTTTCTGCAAATCTATATTGCTTTCTTCGGGCTGCCGCTTATGGGCATTAAGCTTAACGACTATGTACTTGCCGTGCTCGTGCTGGCCTTTAATTCGGGTGCCTATATGTGTGAAATTTTCCGCGCTGGCATTCAGTCCATTCCCAAAGGGCAATTCGAAGCATCGCGCAGTCTGGGCATGAATGCCATCCAGACCATGTTCAGTGTCATCATTCCACAGACCATTCGCCGCGTTATTCCCACTATGACCAGCGAATTCATCTTGCTATACAAGGATACGTCCTTGCTGGCTGCCGTAGGCGTTATGGAACTTATGCTCTATGCTCGCAGCGTGGTGGCCAACACAGGCAACATGACGCCCTATATCGTGGCGGCCCTGTTCTATCTGGTGGTTACCTTGCCACTTATTCGCGTGGTTACCATTTTGGAAAAGCGCTTAGCTGCATCCGATGAAGGCGGGGAAGTAAAGAAGCGCAAGAACCGTCGTGGCGCATTCGAGCAAATGGCCGAAGAACTGGCTGAAACGGCTGGTGAAGGTGCGGGCGACTATGCGCAGGTTGCCGGTTCCGTGGACTCTTCTTATATCAGTACGGGGAAGGCGGACTAGCATGGCCGAACAACCCATGATTTCTATCCAGCACCTGTCCAAGCACTTTGGCGACTTGGAAGTGCTGCGCGACGTGAACATCGATATTGCCAAGGGTGAAGTGGTGTGCGTGTTGGGTCCTTCGGGGTCTGGTAAGTCCACGATGCTTCGTTGTATTAATCTTCTTGAACAGCCTACGGGTGGCAAGATTTTCATCGAAGGCGAAGAAATAACCGACCCTAAAATTAACGTGGACAAGCTACGTGAACGCGTTGGCATGGTGTTTCAGCAATTCAATCTGTTCCCGCATCTTACCGCCAAAAAGAACGTGATGCTTGCCCAGCGTAAGGTACTCAAGCGCAGCGCCGAAGAAGCAGAACGCATAGCCATGAAGAACTTGGAAGCGGTTGGTCTGGCGGATCGTGCCGACTATCTACCCAGCCAGCTTTCCGGTG
>CAJOJB010000016.1:5411-20455 GCA_905234635.1 uncultured Eggerthellaceae bacterium
CCATGGACCCGCATGTCATGCTTTTCGACGAAGCGACCAGCGCCCTTGACCCCGAATTGGTGCGTGGCGTGTTGGACGTTATGCGCGAGTTGGCAGAAGGTGGCATGACCATGGTGGTGGTCACTCACGAAATGGGCTTCGCTCGTGAAGTGGCCGACCGCGTTATCTTCATGGAAGAAGGCTACGTGGTGGAAGAAGGTACGCCCGAGCAGGTCTTCGACCACCCCAAATCCGAACGCACCAAAGACTTTTTAGGTCATATCCAATAGTTTTTGATACAAGCTTACTTGTGCGGGAATGCTGCTGGAAAATTCTATGCTGCCTGTTTGTTCTTCGGGTGCAAGCAGGTCGAATTCTTCCAAGCGGCGGCGAAGGTGCTGTGCAGTCCCCTGTGCGCCGTCGAAGAATGCCACATCGCCAAGGACCGCAGTAATCTGCTTTTTGATAAAAGGGTAGTGGGTACAACCAAGTACAACATTGTCTACCTGCCCACGCAAGTGCCCAATCTTTTCCTGGAGGTAGGCCTCTATGGCAGGGTCGTCCAGGTTGCCTGCTTCGATGAGCTCAACAAGACCCGAACAGGCCACGGTGGTCATGTCTTCGGCTCCGTATTTTGCTGCGAGGACATGGTATTTTTCCAGGCGAACGGTCGCTTCGGTGGCAAGCACGAGGATGCGCCCACCCGCTAGGGCTGCTGGTTTCAAAGCGGGTTCAATACCGATAATAGGAACGTCAGCGAAGCTTTCACGCAGGTGCTGGGCAGCGGCACTGGTAGCCGTATTGCAGGCAATAACGATGGCTTTTGCACCTTCATTTACAAAGCGGGTTGCGTGTTCAGTCGAAAGCTCGCGGATGCGCTCTTCGCCCTGGTCGCCGTAGGGAGCATGGGCCGAATCGCCGAAATAGCGGAAGTGTTCATGGGGCAGTTCGGCTACGCAGGCGCGTAGGACGCTAATACCGCCCGCGCCGCTGTCAAACATGCCAATAAAGCTGTGTTTCGGACTTTCGCTCATGTGCACCATGATACCAGTTTGTCGCCCGTCGCATCTGGGGATGGGTGGGAAATGGCACCATTCGCTGTCGCATTGGGGGTGGAACTAAAATGGAACAAACAATAGCACTATAATACCTGGTGAAGAAAAATGATTACGCCGCCACAAGAAAGAGAGTGCCCATGCTAGAAGCTGGAAGCAAATTGCACGGCTTTACGGTACGAAGCAGCGAAGAATTGCCTGAAATCGACGGGCAGGCTATTGTCATGGACCATGCCGCTAGTGGTGCCAAACTGCTCTTCCTGCAAAACGACGACGAAAACAAGGCTTTTTCAATTACCTTTAAGACGCCGCCTACCGACGACACGGGCGTGTTCCACATTCTGGAGCATTCGGTGCTGTGTGGCAGCGAAAAGTTTGCCGTGAAGGAACCCTTCGTTAATCTGCTGCGCACGAGTATGCAGACCTTCCTCAACGCTATTACTTTTGCCGACAAGACCATGTACCCCGTGGCCAGCACCAACGAACAAGACCTGCTAAACCTTATGGACGTGTACTTGGACGCAGTGTTGCACCCTATGCTTTACAGTGACAAGCATATCTTCGAGCAAGAAGCATGGCATTACGAACTCGTTGATTACGCTGCGCTTTCAGACGGTGAAAGCGCCGAAGGAACACAGCGGCAGCTCGTCTACAACGGTGTGGTATTTAACGAAATGAAGGGTGCACTGGCCGACCCAGAAAGCGTTCTGTATCACGCCATCAACAATGCGCTCTTCCCGGACACGTGCTA
The DNA here is from genome assembly GCA_905234635.1 of uncultured Eggerthellaceae bacterium. Taxonomy (GTDB): domain Bacteria; phylum Actinomycetota; class Coriobacteriia; order Coriobacteriales; family Eggerthellaceae; genus CACXMZ01. The sequence goes on from CAJOJB010000016.1 coordinate 7,197, forward strand.
TGCATTTGAAAGTGGTGGCCATCCGCGCGCTATTCCGCAGCTGACCTACGAAGTGTATTGCGACACCCATGCGCGCCACTACCGCTTGGACAATTCTTATATTGTGCTTTATGGCGACCTTAATATCGACCGCGTTCTTGTCTTCCTTGACGAAAACTATTTGTGCGACGCGGCGCGGGACGTGGCGGTGCCCGGCGCAAACTACGAAGATGACGCGATAATTTCAACGGGCGACCGTATTGTGGGACCACCTAACCCCGTGGGTGAAATTAAGCCGGTGATCAGCTTTGATAATGTGGTTGAAATGGCAACGTCACCCGAAAATGCCTGCGTGGGCATTGGCTATGTGGTTGGCGAGTCACACGACTTTGAACGCGTCCTTGCAACTGAAGTGTTGCTTGATGCACTTATGAGTGGCAACGAGTCGCCCTTGAAGCGCGCCATTCTCGACGCCCAGCTTGGTGGCGACTGCACGGCGCATTTAATCGATGCTCAGGAACAGCCCGTGGTGTTGTTCGAATTAAAGAACGCTAAACCTGGGGTGGCGCAGCAGTTCCGCGAACTGGTGGAAGGGGAAGTTCGCAAGCTGGTGGACCAGGGCATTCCGCGCGATGTGCTCGAAGCATCCCTGGCGCAACTGTCCTTCTTGCTGCGCGAGCGCGACCGCGGCATGGCGGACGGCGTGGTACTTGCCATGAATGCCATGAGTGGCTGGCTTTACCACGACGACGACGCAACCATTTACCTTCACTATGAACAGCCTTTGGCTGCTTTGCGTGCAGGCCTCGACGGAAGCTATTTCGAAAATGCGTTGGCTTCGCTTGTGCTCGAAACAAAGCATGCAGCCCTGGTGGACCTGCAGGTGAATCCTGCAGCGGGCGCCGGTGAAGAAGAAGCCGAACTTGCGGCCAAGCAGGCAAGCTTGACCGAAGAAGATTTCGCAGCGATTGATGCAGAAGTGGAAGCATTGCGCGTCCGCCAAGAAGCGCCCGATTCACCAGAAGCGCTGGCAAGTCTTCCGCAGTTGCATGTGTCTGATATTGGTCCGGCTAAGCCATACCCGGCGCTTGAAGTGCATACCGAAACACCCGTGCCGTGCCTCTACCATAATCTGCCGTCGCGGCACATTAATTACCTTAACTGGTATTTCGATTTAGGACATTTGAATTGGGACGACATACCTTATGTTGCCCTGCTTGTCATGCTGTTGGGCAACTTGGACACGCAGCAGCATACCGCAGCCGAACTCGACGTTCACGTGCGCCAGCATTTGGGGCGCTTGAATTTCTTCCCCGACATGCATACCGACCACAACGACCGCAATAAGGTTCTTTTAAAGCTGGTAGTGAGCGCTTCGGCATTAGCCGAAGAGTCTGCAAATCTTGCTGCAATTCCTGCTGAAGTGTGGGCAAGGACACGCTTCGACGACGCAAGCCGTATTCGCGACATATTGGTACAGAAGCGCATTGCCTTGGAGGACTCCTTTATTAACGAAGGGCATGTGCGTGCTATGTCCAGGGCAAGTTCATACCTGTTTAAGTCATCCCTGCTTATGGAATATGTTGCGGGGGTGGACTTCTACTACTTCCTTAAGGACCTTATCGAAAACTTTGATGAAGGTTTCGACGCGTTGCGCAGTCGTCTTGAAAACTTGCAGCAGCGCATTTTCACGGCGGACAATTGCATTGCCAGTTTTACGGGTTCGCCCGAAGAACTGACTGCCTTCTGGGCGGCGTGGGGCGAACAGGAGCCGGTCTTTTCTGGGCAGTCTGGGTCCGAAACTGCGGCTGGCGCACAGCTTGGCCAGCTCAATAAAGGCGAAACAATCACTTTTGTCCCAGAGCCCGAAGACAAGCGCGAGGCGTTTATCACCCCTGCTGACGTTTGCTTCGTCGTGAGGGCGGCTGACTTTGGCGCGCGTGAGTTTGACGGCGTGTGGAATGTGCTTGGTCGCGTGTTGGGCTTCGACTATTTGTGGAACGAAGTACGCGTAAAGGGCGGCGCCTATGGCTGCGGTTTCCGCTGCGGCAACAATGGGCATGGCCGTTTCTATTCATACCGCGACCCGCAGCTGGACGCAACCTTGGCCCGTTTTGATGAAACGGGCAAGTGGCTTTCCGCCTTTAAACCAGACGTGGACGAAATGGAAGGTTACATTGTTTCATCGGTGGCAACACACGATGCACCCCAAAAAGCACGCCTGATTGCGCGTATCCAGGACAGCACTTATTTCGCGAGCAGGCCAGAAGGCTGGCGCGAACATGTGCGCGAAACCATGCTTGCAACAACTCCTGAACAACTGCGTGCATTGGCGGCAATCTTTGAAGAGGCGTCTGCGAGCGGTACGGTCTGCGTATTTGGAGGCTCTGACATCATCAACGCTGCTCAGGAAAAGCTTAATGTGGTTCCTCTTTTGGAAGCTTAGTTAAGACCACCCTGGTAGGGCGCCTAGTGCCTGCTGGTAGGTTCGTTCGGGTACAATATACTGTCTTATAGTGCACGCGTTCTGTTTGGACGTAAAAGGAGCATAAACGATGAAAGTGCCTGCAAAGCATAGCAAGACATATCTGCGCGTTTGGGCAGTGCTCGTGGCGGCCTGCTTGGGTTCTGCCCTGGTATTTGCCACGGCGTGCTCAAAGAACGGAGAGCCTGCGGAAAGCAGTGGGGCCGTCGTGTCCCTTGCTCAGATTGAAGACGTGTCTTCGGCTGCCTCTTCGGTGCCACAGACGGCAGTTATTGAAGCCGTACACGACGACGACCCCGAAATCGACGCCAAGGTGCAGGCAAAGCTCAGCGAAATGACCACAGAGCAAAAGGTGGCTCAGCTCTTTGTGGTATTCCCCGAAGTCCTCTGTAGCGATGGATCTACGCTTACGTATGTGGACGACGATGTACGCAAGAACTTGTCTGAAAGCCAGGTGGGCGGCGTCATTCTTTTGGGCGACAATTTAGTCGATGAAGGACAAACGCAAGCGCTGCTTGCAGATTTGCAGTCGGCTGCCCAGGAAAACACAGGCTTGCCCTTACTTTTGTGTGTTGACGAAGAAGGCGGGGAAGTGTCGCGCATTGGCGGCAACGACGCTTTCCCGCAAAAGGATGCGGGCCCCATGCGGGCCATTGGTGACACGGGTAATGTGCAGGCTGCCCAGGAAGCTGCCAAGACAATGGGCGATTACTTGTTCGAACTGGGCTTTAACGTAGACTTTGCTCCTGTGGCAGACGTAGATACACCCGATGCCACTACTATGCAAGATCGTAGTTTTGGCGAAGATTCAGCACTAGTGGCAAATATGGTGGTTGCCCAGATTAAGGGTTTCGCGCAGAGTGGCATGTTGTGTAGTGTTAAGCATTTTCCTGGTATTGGTTCTGCAATTGGCGACTCACACGATGAACGTATTACGCTTGAAAAGGACCATGATCAGCTGTTCGCGGAAGACCTCGTGCCGTTTAAAGCGGCTATCGACGCAAGTACTCCTATGATTATGGTGGGGCACGTTTCTTGTCCCGGCATCACGGGCGACGATCGCCCAGCAACGTTTTCCCCTGCGGTAATGACGGGTTTGTTGCGCACCGAATTGGGCTTTAAAGGTGTGGCAGTTACCGACGCGCTCAATATGGGTGCTGTTACGCAAACATATGGCGAAACCGAGGCTGCCCTCCATGCTTTTGAAGCGGGCGCAGACATGCTTCTCATGCCCGTAGACTATCGCGCAGCTAGCCAGGCCATTTTGGATGCGGTCGAGGCAGGTTCAATTTCGCAGGAGCGTTTGAACTCAAGTGTGGCGCGTATTCTTATTATGAAATTCAAGTACGAAAAGGGTACAAGCGCTATGCGTGAGGCTGCGGCAAAGAAGGCTGAAGAAGAAGCTACGAAGAAAGCCGAAGAAGAAGCTACGAAGAAAGCCGAAGAAGAAGCCAAAAAGGCCGAAGAGGAAGCCCAGAAGACAGAAGAATCAAGTGCTATTGAAAGCGAGGATTCTACTGAACCTGAAGCGCCCAATACGGCCTCTGTGGCCAACCTGAATCTTTCCGAAGACTACCGTTCGAGCTTTGTTCATGGCGACAAGGGCGCGAACAATCAGAAGTACATCATGCTGCATGACACGGAAGGCACGGGCGATGCCAATGGAGTTATCAATTATTGGGATAGCAGCGGGCAAGGTGTGGCAGCGCATTTTGTGGTAAATACCGATGGTAGTGTGGTACAGTGCGTGCCGCTCGACAAGATTACCCATCATGCAGGTTTTGGAGACGCAGGCCACAATGCGCAGTATGGCGTGGAAGATGAAAGCCGTGACGACAAGGTGGGCACGGTGCCCATTGGCGACTGGGCGCCTGACTACGGCATGAATTCATATTCAATCGGTATCGAGATGGTTCATGTGGGCGGGAGTGGCTACTATCCCGAAGAGCAGCTTAATGCGGTAGACTCGCTTATTGCTTACATTGATTCCTACTATGGTTTCCAGTCAACAATTATCGATCACAAAGCTTGGAGGAGTGGTAATTCGGATACCAGTCCCGAGTTTGCCGAATATCTTGCCAACTACCAGGACCACCGCACCCACAACTAGCGTGAGGGTAAGCCAATCTCTCTCACGACAAACTCGCGCCGTTATGTAAAGGAACTGGGAGTCATTTTTCTCGGTCGCTTTTTTAACGGCACGAGAAGTGCGCCAATGAAGCGCTCGATAACTAGGGCACTCTTCACCACATCCCGTCACACTCGGCCTAGTAATTAGACTAGCGCGCTTCAATAACAGCGCACTTCCTGCGCCTAAAAGCTCCGAGAAGCTCGAAAAATGACTCCCGGCTTCCTTTATAACTGCCGCACCCTTAGCCGACTTGGTGCTTAGCTTGTGTCCAAAGTTCTTCGAGTTCGGCGGTAGAATAGCTTTCGATGGTGCGACCCGTTGCAAAGGCGGCTGCTTCCATGGCTTCCCAGCGGCGCGTGAACTTGTCGTTGGTTTTACGCAGTGCCGTTTCGGCGTCGATGTGTTCCTTGCGCGCTACGTTCACGAGCGCAAAGAGCACGTCGCCAAATTCCAGTTGGGCTTCTTCGCTGCGCCCGCCATGTTCGGCAACAGCAGCCTTGAATTCGGCAATTTCTTCGTCGACTTTGGTCCATACGTCGTCGACCGTTTCCCACTCGAAGCCGCAGGCAACCGTTTTGCGCGACACTTCCTGAGCACGCATGAGCGAAGGCTGGGCAGCGGGGACGTCCTCTAAAATGCCACGAGGCGGAACGGTGCCATCAGCTGCTGCATGGCCTTCAGCTATTAGTTTTTCGGTACGTTTAGCGTCTTTTGCCTTGCGTTCATGCAGCTTTATGACATCCCATAGGTCCAGTACTTCGTCGGCGCTGCGGTCGGGCTTACTTTCCAATTCAGCCGTGAGTTCGGCGACCTGTTCGGGTGAAAGGCCGGCAGCTGCAAAGGAAGCTTCTGCACCAAAGACGTGGGGGTGGCGGCGCACAATTTTTTGGTTCACGTCGGCCGCTACGTCGTCGATGGTAAACTCGCCTGTATCGGCGGCAATTTGTGCTTGCAATACCACCTGCAAAAGCACGTCGCCCAGTTCTTCTCGCATGTGGTCAAGGTCGCCTTCTTCAATGGCGCTTACGGCTTCAAAGGCTTCCTCAATCATGTTTTTCGCTACGCTTTCGTGCGTTTGTTTTTTGTCCCAAGGGCAACCACCTTTTTCGTCACGCAGGGCAGCAATAGTTTGCACAAAAGCATTAAAGGCAGGGTGGTTGGGTGCAGTCGCGGGGTCGGCAACGGGCAGGGGATTATCTTGGCTCACATGCGTTCCTTTCGCTCGCGCGCTCTTAGGTTTTTTGCGAGCACGCTTATTTCAGCTTTCTTTCAGTCACTTTTAAGTTACTTTTAAGTACCTTGTTTTATAGTGCTAGCATACTCAAAACAAGATCGAGGTGATGAGCATGAGTACAAAAGGTATTAAAAAGACAGGTGCGGGCAACAGCTTTGCCAGTGCTGCAGCAGCGTTTTACCTGTGCGCTTTACTTGGTTTGTCGGGATGCGCTTCCGAAGCGGTCATTCCCTCTTCGGTGTCCGAAAAAACTGCCTCAAGTGAGGCCTCAGTGAGTGAAGCTGTTTCGAGCGAAGCTACAGCAAGCGAAGCCGGTACGAGCGCCTTGGTAGAAAGTAGCGCAAGCGAAATTCAGCAGAGTGCTTCTTCTGCTGCGCCTGCTACGGTTCCAACCGAGGCTAGCATTACCATCAATGAAAACATCGAAGATTCCAGCGATGGTGGGCATGCTATTGAAGCCGATGGCACCACGGAAAGCTACGCAAACGTGGCGGTAAGCAAAACGGGCGATGCCGCTGGCAACGATGAAGCCGACTTCTACGGTGAAAATGCCGCAATCTTTGCGACGAACGGAGCCACGCTCGACCTGAGTGACATGGTAATCAAAAGCAACGGCGCACATGCCAATGGCGTTTTTAGCTATGGCGAAGGTACTACCGTCAACATCGCAAATTCGGTTATTGAAACCACGGGCAATACATCGGGCGGACTTATGACTACGGGTGGTGGCACGATGAATGCCACGAACCTCAATATACACACCACGGGTAATTCTTCGGCCGCCATCCGTAGCGACCGTGGCGGTGGCACGGTAAACGTTGATGGCGGGCTTTATGTGACCGATGGTACGGGTAGCCCGGTCATTTACTCCACGGCAGACATTACCATGAGTAACGCAAGCCTTGAATCCACCGCTTCTGAAGGGGTGGTGGTTGAAGGTAAGAATTCGGTCACGCTGAACAATGTGGACCTGGTGGCCAGCAATACCGTGAACAATTCGGACAAGTCCAGCACCTACAAGGGCGTTATGATCTACCAGTCCATGAGTGGTGACGCTGCGGTGGGTACGTCTTCGTTCACTATGAATGGTGGCAGCTTTATCAATCAAAATGGCGACGTTTTCTTTGTAAACAACACGGTTACGACCATTTCGCTTGAAGACGCTACGATTACTAACAATGGTGACGGTTTATTCCTACGCGCGGCAGCAGCAGGCTGGGGGAGCGAAGGCTCCAATGGCGGACAGGTAACCCTGAACGCGACCAACCAAGCTATTAATGGCGATATCTTGGTAGACGATGTTTCCAATTTGAACCTGTATCTGGCCAGTGGATCTACCTTTACGGGTGTCATAAACTCGGATGGCCAGGCGGGCGAAGTGTACGTGGATCTTTCTGGCGGTTCCACCTGGACGCTGAGTGCAGACTCTTATATTACGAGCCTGACCTGCGAAGCCAGCTCTATCAATCTAAATGGTCATACCCTCTATGTGGACGGCAAGGCATACGCGGAAGGTACGGCAAGCACGGGCGAGGCCATTGAGCATACGGTAAGCAGTGGCGGTGGTATGGGCGGTGCTCCTGGTGATGCCCCTGGTGGTCAGGGTGGTCCCGACGGTGGTAGCAGCGGTGGTACACCGCCTGAGCCGCCTAGTGGTAGTAACGGTATGTCTCCTGAGCCTCCTAGCGGCAGTGGTGACACCCCTCCCGAGCCTCCTAGTGGCAGCAGTGCTCCTCCTGAAAAACCGAGCAACTAGTCCCTCATTTTTCTTTATCCTCCTAGCAAAAAGGTCCCTCAAGGGATCTTTTGCATTCAGGGTGACTACAGGGGAGCGGGGCTCTGCCAAAATGCGTCACTTGTGTCTTGAATTGTGATGCGCATGGTTTCACAATAGAAGGGTAGACATTGCAAAGCAGGAAGGGGATAAAAATGGCTGGGGAAGAATTCATGACGCAACGTAACGAAAAGCTGGCGCAGAAAGTTATCAAGGGGCTTGAGTCTCGCAATATAAGTGCTTATTACGCGGCTACCAAGGAAGAGGCCCTCGCGCAAGCACTTGCATTAATTGACGAAGGCAGCAGCGTGACCATGGGTGGCTGCATGAGCGCGATTGAAATTGGTTTGGTGGATGCGGTGAAGGAAGGCAACTATACCTTTATCGACCGTATGGCCATGGACCCACGTGAAGCCTTGTTGGCGGGCTACGATGCCGATGTCTTTCTTTCGAGCGCCAATGCTATAACTGAAGATGGCGTTATGGTGAATATCGACGGCAACGCAAACCGTGTGTCCTATATTTGCCAGGGCCCCAAGAAGGTCATTTTTATTGTGGGCATGAACAAGGTCTGCGTTGACGAAGATGCCGCCATGAAGCGTGCGCGCAACGTGGCTGCACCAGCTAACGCCCAGCGCTTTGACATCGACACGCCGTGTAAGAAGACGGGCGCCTGCGCAAACTGCAAGTCTATGGACACGATTTGCTGCCAATTCTTGACCACGCGGTTTTCGAAGCACCCAGGGCGCATCCACGTTGTCTTGGTTGGGGATAGTCTCGGCTTCTAGTTTGCATTGCAGCTTTTGGGTATAAGCTGGCGGGGGGAGAGCCAGGCTTGCAGCGCATTGGGTGGCGCGCTAGCCCTAAACCCCTCGGCAATGATTCATTGTGTAGAATAGCGCGCGTGCGCTTGACCGCTGCGCTCATTCTGCTAGTATGTACCACGCACTTTTTAAGGGGCCTTAGCTCAGCTGGGAGAGCGCATGGCTGGCAGCCATGAGGTCAGGGGTTCGATCCCCCTAGGCTCCACCAAAAGTTCCTTACTCGAACTTTTGTAGGTAAAAAAATTTGAGTTCGAGTAAGATTCCATATTTCGTGTATCACTACACGTAGCAAGACCGCACCTGAGATTTTTCAGGATGCGGTTTTTTGCTGTTGTGATTTTCGGGTTATAGAACAAGGGAAGAGGCAATAAGAATTATAGCTGAAGGTGTAGGCTCCGATTCGGTATGTCCTCTGATAGAGGAGATGGCAAACGAGAGATGCTAAAGCTCAAACGACTCCTTGAGATGAAAGCTATTCTTGTGGAAATCAATTAGACCGTCGTCTTTCATTTTGCGGAGTTCTTTTGAAAGGGCAGTTCTTTCCAGATTAAGGTAATCCGCCATCTGCTGGCGGTCAAAGGGAATGTCGAATTTCGTCGTACCTTTTTGTATGGAGACGCTGTTCAGATAGGACATGACGCGCCCTCGTATAGTTTTTGGAGCCGTGTGAAAGCTCCTGCCGGAAAGCGTGAGATTCTTATGGGTAGAGATCGTGAGCAGATTGCTCATTATTTTTACTGTCCATGCATCCTGCTTTCGTGTGCTGCGATGAAGAAATCCGATCGTTAGAAATAGAATCTGGCAATCCTCGTTTGCAACCACATCCACGAGCATGGGCTCGTCTGCAAGCAGTCCGTATGTTTCCGCGAAAAACTGGTTCTTCCCGACATGGGAGAGGATCGTCTTGTTTCCCCAGATGTCATTGTTTTCTATTGTCACGCTGCCTTCCAACACCAATCCCATGCGCTTTGTTGTAGAGCCTGCATGGAGGATCGTCGTGCCCTTTTTGTATTTCTTTGTTACCGCGTTTAGCCCCTCCAGAGCATCAGAAATCTCCCTTTCGGACATACCATGAAAAATGACCGTGTTCCTGATTCTGTCAGTGTCCATAAAATAATCCACCTTTATTTCTATTGCGTGGTTATAACCACATACATCTCACTCACATCATACTAAACTCAAGCCTGAAACACAAGGAAAACAGGAGATAGATGACATGATCAGGAAAATCATTCATATCGACGAAGAAAAATGCAACGGATGCGGCTTGTGCGCCACGGCATGCCATGAGGGTGCCATCGACATGGTGAACGGCAAGGCGAAGCTCGTGAGAGAGAACTATTGCGATGGTCTCGGCGACTGCCTCCCGGGTTGCCCGACAGGAGCCATCACCTTCGAGGAAAGAGAGGCTCCCGAATATGACGATGCAGCTGTTAAGAAAACGCAGGAAGAAAGCAGAAAGGCGGCGATGAATATGACAACAGAAGAAATCATGAAAATCGAAGACGAAAACGAGAGAAGAAAGCTGATGATGGCGAAGATGAAGGAGGAGGGCGGCATGCATCACGCACATGGCGGATGTCCCGGATCGCGTTCGATGCAGCTTAACAGAGAAGAGTCTTGTGACGTTGAAGGTCAGACGCACACATCAGCAAAACCGGCATCGCGCCTTGGGCAGTGGCCTTGCCAGATCAAGCTGGTTCCGACGCAGGCACCGTTCTTCGACGGCGCGAAGCTTTTGATCGCAGCAGACTGCACAGCATACGCTTATGCAAATATGCACGAGGAGTTCATGAGGGGCAGAACGACCATCATCGGATGCCCGAAACTGGACGATATCGACTACTCGGAGAAGCTTACCGAAATCATCGCAAACAACGATATCAAGGAAGTCACCATCGTGCGCATGGAGGTGCCGTGTTGCGGAGGGCTGGAGCAGGCGGCAAAGAACGCCCTTCAGGCAAGCGGCAAGTTCATCCCTTGGCAGGTTGTGACGATCTCGCGCGACGGAAAGATTCTCGACTAAGCTTGAGATATGTGGTTATAACCACTTACAACCAATGCTGCAAACGATAGAGTTTAAGCAGAAAAACTGATAACGAATAACAGGAGGTGCAACATGGCATATTCGGAATGGAAAGAAAAAACAGAAGGATTCAAGAAAGTCGATGTACGGGGCGTCGCAGGAAATTTCCTCGAAGGGATCAAAAAGCAGGCAGCCGGTCTTCCCGAAGGAGAGGGAATAGAGATTGTCCAGACCTTTGAGCCGATTCCCCTCTATGAGGTAATGGAGATGCTCGGTTACGAACACTACACAGAAAAAATTGCAGATAACGAATACCATGCATTTTTCTACCGCACAGAGGAGAAAGGAGATATCTCCGATATCCCGGAAAGACCGGCAGTCATCACGAATTATCCAATAATCGACGAAAGACTCGGGCAGCTGGCGGTGGAGTTCTGGGATCTGACATGGAGTGATGAGAACCGCTTTCTTGACTACAATACGCGTCTTCTTCTCTCCCTTGCCAATGCGGTTGGCGCAGGTAGAAAGCGTCAGGCGATGAGAGAACTTCTGAAGGCATATAAGAACGGGATCGACTCACGTGCTCTCGACGATGTGTTCGAGCAGTTCGCATGGAACATGGGTATAGGATTCTTCAGCTCGGAAATCGCTCCGTCGCCACTCTTTCAGGCATACAAACTGATCAAGCAGATGGAAAGGCAAGGAAAGAGCAGAGAAGAAATCAACGCGGTTCTGAAAGAGAAGTTCGCGGACAAGAAACCGAATCCAAGCGCATAACAAAAGGAGGCATAGCTATGAACATCACAAGAGAAACGAAACTGGCTGAACTACTGAGAGAATACCCCTGGCTTAGGGAGGAAATCGTGAAGGTGAACGAAAAGTTCTCCATACTGAACAGTCCCCTCGGAAAGATCATGGAGAAGAAAGCAACTATCTCAGAAATGAGCAAAAAGTCCGGCATGGACGAAGATGTGCTCATCGAAAAATTAGCGGAACTGATCCGTGTGCACAGCTAAGGGAGGAGGATGTGTATGAACAAGTATGAATGCGAGCCGTGCGGGTACATTTTCGATCCTGCAATCGGAGATCCGGAAAGTGGGATAGCACCGGGAACAGCATTTGAGGGCATTCCGGATGATTGGATTTGTCCGATATGTTCCGTCGACAAGAGTATGTTTGTAAAAGTAGAAGACTAAAGGAGGACTATGAAAATGGAAAAATGCGAAATGTTTTGTTATCAGTGCCAGGAGACCGCGAGGGGCACCGGATGCACAAAGGTCGGTGTATGTGGAAAGAGACCGGAGCTGTCCGGAATGCTGGACCTTTTGGTCTATGCAACTAAAGGGCTCTCTTGTGTCACTACAAAGCTGCGTGAGGAAGGAAAAGAGGTCGGCAAAGATGTCAATCACCTTGTGACAGTCAATCTTTTTGCGACGATCACAAACGCCAACTTCGATCGTGATGCTGTCATCGCACGCATAAAAGAGACCTTGGCTGTCAAGGAAGAATTGCGTAAGCAGCTTTCCGATCCGGACGCGCTGCCTGAAGCGGCACTTTGGAACGGTGACGAGAGTGAGTTCGATGCAAAGGCAACTTCCGACGAGGTAGGCGTACTTGCAACGGAGAACGAGGATATTCGTTCCCTGCGCGAAATGATCACATATGGACTAAAAGGGCTTGCTGCTTATTCCAAGCACGCCAATGTTCTGATGCAGGATAATGAAGAGGTGGACGCATTTATCCAGAGCACACTTGCCAAGCTTCTGGATGACAGCCTTGGGGTGGATGACCTCGTGGCTCTCACACTGGAGACGGGGAAATACGGTGTGGATGGCATGGCGCTTCTTGACGGGGCGAATACGAGCGCTTACGGAAATCCTGAGATCACAGAGGTCAATATCGGAGTAAGGAATAACCCCGGCATTCTGGTTTCGGGACATGATCTGAAAGATCTTGAGCAGCTTCTGGAGCAGACCAAAGGTACCGGCGTGGATGTATATACTCACTCCGAGATGCTTCCGGCGCACTACTATCCGGCCTTCAAGAAATACGACAACTTCGTAGGGAATTACGGAAACGCATGGTGGAAGCAGAAGGAGGAGTTTGCCACCTTCCATGGCCCGATTCTCATGACCACAAACTGCATCGTGCCCCCTGCAGAATCCTACAAGGATAGGTTATGGACGACCGGAGCCGCAGGGTATCCGGGGTGTCGCCACATTGACGGCGAGTACGGAACCGCCAAGGACTTCTCCGCCATCATCGAGCAGGCCAAGACCTGTGCGCCGCCGCAGGAGATTGAGACCGGCAGCATCATCGGCGGTTTCTCGCACGAGCAGGTATTCGCGCTGGCGGACAAGGTGGTCGATGCAGTGAAGTCCGGCGCGATCCGCAAATTTGTCGTCATGGGTGGCTGTGACGGCAGGATGAAGAGCCGCGACTATTACACTGAGTTTGCCAAAAAGCTTCCGAAGGATGTGGTGATCCTTACGGCGGGATGCGCCAAGTATAAGTACAACAAACTGGATCTTGGAGACATCGGTGGCATTCCTCGCGTACTTGATGCCGGGCAGTGCAATGACTCTTATTCGCTGGCGCTCATCGCCCTGAAGCTGAAAGAAGTATTTGGTCTGGATGACATCAATGATCTGCCGATCGCATTCAATATCGCATGGTATGAGCAGAAGGCGGTCATTGTGCTTCTCGCACTTCTTTACCTCGGCGTGAAGAACATTCATCTCGGCCCGACGCTTCCGGGATTCCTCTCCCCGAACGTTGCCAAGGTGCTCGTTGACAAATTCGGTAT
>CAJOJB010000017.1:0-15007 GCA_905234635.1 uncultured Eggerthellaceae bacterium
CTTCAGGAATCTTGTCAATCATTTCATTGATGATGTCGATACTTTGGAGCACTTCGAGCGCACGAACCTTAGCACGAGCAAAGCAGTCACCGCCCGTTTCAAGGATGGGTTGGAAATCGGAAAGATCGGCGTATGCTCCATGGCCAAGAAGGCGAACATCATTATTGACATTGGATGCACGTGCAAAAGGACCAACCATGCTGTAATTCAGCGCGTCTTCGGTTGAAATAGTGCCTACTCCAACCAGACGGTTCTTTACGCTACTGTCTTCAAGGAAGGCCTTGCAGAGCTGAGCATATTCGTCCTTGATACCTTCTAGGGTGTCGCGCATCATTTGTAGGGTTGAAGAATCCTGGTCACGCACCATACCGCCCACCAATACCGCAGACAAAATGACGCGCCCGCCCGTTGTAGCTTCAAATACGTCTAGAACACGTTCGCGCAAGCGCCAGCAGTGCATGAACAGGCTTTCGTAACCAAATGCGTCGGCAGCAAGACCCAGCCACAGAAGATGGGAATGCACGCGAGAAAGCTCGTGAAGAATGACGCGCAGATATTCAGCGCGCTTCGGCACTTCAACACCCATGAGGTCTTCAATGGTTTCTGCATAGCCAAGGCTATGGCCAAAGGCACAAATACCACAGATGCGTTCAGTAATATAGATGAATTGGTTATAGTCACGCGTTTGCGTAAGCCTTTCCAGACCACGATGTACAAAGCCAATTTGAGGAATGGCTTCTACTACTACTTCGTCGTCAACCACCAGGTCAAGGTGGAGTGGCTCAGGCAAAACAGGATGCTGCGGACCAAAGGGAATAACAGTATGTTGACCCATTACGCATCCCCTCCTTTTTCTGCTTCTTTCTTCTGTTTAGCTTCCATGGCAGCACGTACTTTAGCAGCCTTTTCAGGATCCATATTGGCAAGCTTCGCTTCAAGGTCGACCTCGGCTTTTTCGCCTTTTACATCGCCTTTAGCAGCTTCAGCGTCCTTGGCAGCCTTAGCGGCTGCCGCAGCGGCTTTCTTAGCTTCTTTTTCCTGTCGTTCTTTGGCTTCAGGGGTAAGAATGGTCATAGGGGCCTTTTCAGCGATAGCATAGAACTGCCCTGCAAAGTCTAAAACCATACCTTCAATATTGATGCCAAATAGGTCTGCAGCTTCGTTTTCAAAGGGGAAAATACCCAAGAAAAGATTCTGAATGGAAGGGACAGCATCGTCTGCGGTAACGCCGCGAATTTGGTAGTTGGCCAAGGCATTGTCGTTAGCGAAGGAATAGGTCATGTCTACACCATTTTCAGTGTTGTTGCAAAGCATCTGCACACAACGCCAACCCTCACGCTTTAAACGCTCGGCCGTTGAAACCAGATTATCCAGCTGAAGATCTTGGAAGGTCTTGGTATATTTCATGTTATGCCCCCCTCTTCTGCTCTTCCTTGAGCGCTTCGCTCTTCTGTTCGAGTACACCAAGTCCTTCAACGACAGCGTCGATAATGGCTTCAGGGCGTACCGCACAACCTGTAGCGTAAACGTCTACGGGAATAGCTTTGTCTACCCCACCTAAAACGTTGTAGCAGTCGTGGAAAACACCACCCGTACAGGCGCAGCAACCACAGGCTACAACCACCTTAGGTTCAAGCATCTGATTATAGATTTCCTGGAGTACCGGCTTGTTTTGTTCGTTAACACTTCCAGTGACCAAGAAGATGTCGGCATGCTTCGGGTTACCAGTGTTGATAATGCCGAAACGCTCTACATCGTAGCCAGGGCACAGCGCCGCAAGGACTTCGATGTCGCAACCATTGCAGCTGGATGCGTCGTAGTGGATAACCCACGGTGACTTACTTGCAAAACCCATGTTTACCCCCTCCTAGAAAAATGCCAGGAAGGCCACATTAAGGCCGCCGGCAATCAGGGCAACGATCCATGCCCATTTGAGCATGGCCTGCCATTTAACACGTGCGAAGTTGTTGTCAATCCAGATTTCAAAGAAATAGATGAGAACGACAGCAACGATAGCAACTGCAATTGAAATGGGGTTAGCGTAAACAAAGAACACGCCTACCCAACCCATAAAGAGCACGTTTTCAACCCAGTGCATAATTTCGACTTTAGCGAGCGTCGGGCCGCTCATTTCAGTGGTAATGCCCTTAACAATTTCTTGGTGAGCATGATGGCTCGAAGAAATGTCAAAGGGGCTTTTGCGCAGCTTAATGGTGAGCACGAAGAGCAGACCTAAGAAAGCAGCCCAGGCCGTGCAAATAACGGGATGGTTCATAAGCATGACGCCAGCAACGTCGAAAGTGCCCACTACCTGATAAAAGGCAACGGTCATAAGCAGAACCATGGGTTCATATGACATGACCTGCAGGGTTTCACGCGCCGCGCCTACTTCTGCATAGGGCGAACGGGTCGAATATGCTGCCACGATAAAGAACAAGCTCGAAAGCGTGATAACAAAGACCACAAGCAAGAAATTGCCGCCGCTAAAGAAGATGCCACCAGCGAGCAGCGAGAAGAACAGCGCCAGGTTAATGTAGGTGTCTTCACTGCCCGATACAGCAACTTTGTCCTTGCCCAGAAGCTTGCGAACATCCCAATAGGGCTGCAGCAGCTTGGGGCCAACGCGGCCTTGCATGCGCGCAGAAATAATGCGATCTGCACCACTCAGAAGACAGCCAATAATAGGTGCTAAAACGGCAAAGCAAAGCGTTCCGATAATTGTTGAAAGGAAGAAATTCATATCCATCATAACCCCCTTTCTACAACAAAGCCGCAACGGTTGCCAGGGCAGCCGCGAACGCACCGATAATAATGATGGTGGTTGAAACAACGGCCACAGGGGTTATTGTTTCTTCGCCAAAGGTGTCTGCGAGATACATATTGCGCACCGTAGCCGTTGCTTCTTGGCTCAAAGCATTGCGGTAGGTACGGTCGGCATTATTAACACTCACGCCAGCCAGATAGGCGTCTACCTTGCGTTTCTTCGAACCGCCCGTGCTTCCAGCAAGCAGAACAAAGATAACGGCAATGGAAAGAATGCTCATAAGAGCGAGGATGTCAGAGTCGAGAGCCATCATGGTGTAGCCATATACGCCGCTAATGTAGGGCATAACTACACCAGAAGAAATAACAGGGAGCGCCACGCAGAAAATAAGAGCAAGGGCCGTCATGGTGTAGATGGCCGTCCATTCGCTCTTGTAAACTGTTTTTTCAACATTGGCCGGATGGCCTGCGATACCAGAAAGTTTTCCGAGCCATTTAGCCCAGAACATGAAGGTAGCTGCCGAACCAAAGGCGAGCAAGATAATGAGCGCCACCTGGTGATTGTCGACAAAGGAAACGAGCGTCGCCCACTTTGAAATGAGCATGCCAAAGGGAGCGATGAACATAACCATAATGCCAACCATCATATTGCGAGCCAGCTGAGGCATACGTTCGAAGAGCAGGTCCATGTCTTCAATGTCGCGGCTGCCAATGTGATGTTCGGTCGTGCCAACGCACAGGAAGAGCAAGCTCTTAGCGGCAGCGTGGAACAGAATGAGGAACATGGCTGCCCAGACCGCTTCAGGAGTGCCCACGCCAGCGCAGGCAACGATAAGGCCCAGGTTAGCGATGGTCGAATAGGCAAGCACGCGCTTGGCGTTGCTTTGGCTAATGGCCATAAAGCTTGCCAGAGTAAAGGTGATGCCACCAACGAGTACGACCATAACAGCAGGTGCTGTCGAAATGGCGAAAAGCGGAGCCAACTTCACCAACAGGAAGACGCCCGCCTTAACCATGGTAGAGCTGTGGAGCAAGGCGCTGGTTGGTGTGGGTGCCACCATGGCGCCCAAAAGCCATGAATGGAAAGGCATCTGCGCAGCTTTGGTAATGCCGGCAAATGCAAGGCCGCAGACAGGCAGTGAAATGACTGCCGGTGCCGAAATGCCCATCTGGATAAATTCGACAAAAGAAAGCGTGTGCATATTGATGGCGCAATAGTACAGTGCCAGCAAAAAGCCCAGACCACCAGCAATATTCATAATAATCTGACGGAAAGAGTTTGCGATAGCTTCTTCTGTTCTGGTATAGCCAATAAGTAAGAATGAACACAGCGTGGTAATTTCCCAGCCTGTGAACATCCAGATCATGTTATTGCTAAACACAATAACGAACATGGCCGAAAGGAAGAGGAACATAAGCGCAAAGAAAAGCGGCCTACGATCTTCTTCCCCATTGAGATGAGCGGCATGGTCTTTCATATAGCCTAAGGCATACAAGCAAATGCCCGAGCCTATGACGCCAATAATGAAAGCCATCATGACGGACAGAGAATCGATATAGAGACCCTGTTCAACATGGATGCCAGGTGCAACAGCAAAGTCAAAGATAAGTGCTGCCACAAGTTGGATAGCCCCGAGTACGCCAGCAAGTACGTTCTTGTACTTCCAGGCGAACCACAAGATGATTACGCCAATCACCACGCTTAATGCAGTACATACGATTTCAACTATCTGGGAGTCAAAATCGAAGTAGACTGGCGGAGTAGAGAGGTTTCCAATGCAAAGTGCAAGCGTAGCAACCACGATAGTTGCAACAGATACCACTACGATGGCGTCACGCGCTGTGTCGCTCTTGATGAAGAACAACAGTACTGCAGAAAGCAGAGGAAACAGGATAAGAAATCCTATAAGCCCCACGGTCGCCCCCTTCACGAACTAATAATACTTATTTACCGAGAGCCTTAGTCGAATAATGGCATGAATGTAATGTGGGCACAAAATATAGTGCCCGTAAGCACACAGTCATACTATTACTCGCTAAATGCACCTGTAATACTTTACTATAAGTAGGGGCATGTGGAAATGTTAATTTCATTGAGAGAATTATCAAGGGTTTTGCCGCCGAAGAGAGCTTTTTGATTATCTTGCTTATGAACCAAGGCGATAAACCCATGTAAGCCAATAAGAAACAAAAATGCCAGCGCATGCCGGCATTTTGTTTTCTGGTCGGGTTGACAGGATTTGAACCTGCGACCCCTTGACCCCCAGTCAAGTGCGCTACCAAACTGCGCCACAACCCGTTATGTGCTGCAAAAAGCAGCGTACGATATAGTAAATGCTCTAGCTGCGTTTTTCAAGCAGTAATGCTAAAGCTTTATCTAAAACTACATTTGCTAGTTTTGTCTTACTTGCCTTTGGCACTTTAACTTCGTTGCTTTCGGTAATTAATATGAGTGCATTGTCGTCGGTTCCGAAGCCCTGACGAGGCGAAACTTCGTTGGCCACGATAAGATCTGCGTTCTTTTTTTCGAGTTTTTTGCGTGCATGGGCTACGACGTCGTTAGTTTCTGCAGCGTAGCCTATGACGACCTGCTTGTCTTTCTGGGCAGCAAGCGTGGCTAGAATATCGGGGTTTTCTACGAGTTCTATCGTACGTAAGGCTTCGTCGTCGATGCCTTTTTTCAGCTTATGGTCGGCCACGGTTTTGGGTCGCGCGTCAGAAACAGCGGCAGAAAAGATGGCAATATCGCACGACGGGAATTTTTCTTCGCAGGCGTCAAACATTTCTTGAGCCGAAGTGACGTGAATAATGTCCATGCCCATTGGGTCTTCAAGGGTGGTTGGACCAGCTACCAAGGTGACCTGCGCTCCCCTGTCGCGGGCTGCTTCGGCAAGGGCGTAGCCGGTTTTCCCAGAACTATAGTTTGTAATAAAGCGGACCGGATCGATTGCTTCACGCGTTGGGCCGGCTGTAATAAGCACTTTGGTACCAGCAAGATCGGGCTTGACTTCGAGAATTTCAAGGGCGGCGGCCACGATGGCATCGGGTTCGGCTAGGCGGCCGTAGCCTTCGTCGCCGCAGGCCAAGTAGCCTTCCCCACCTTCTACGATCGTCCAGCCACGTTCGCGTGCGGTAGCAAGGTTTGCCTGCGTGCTTGCATCTTCGTACATGTGCACATTGGCCGCAGGGGCTATAAGCACGGGGCAATGCATGGCAAGAGCCGCAGAACTAAGCAGGTCGTCGGCTATGCCGTTAGTAAGCTTGGCAAGCGTATTAGCCGTGCATGGTGCAATAATCATGAGGTCGGCTTCGGTGGCAAGCGTAATGTGTGGAATCGGGTCTTCGGTTTCAGCATCGAACATGCCCACAAGCACCGGTTCATGGGTGAGTGCCTCAAAGGTTTTTGGCCCGATAAGTTCGGTGGCGTGTTCGGTCATAACCACATGCACGCGAATGCCCGCCTTTTGAAGCCCGCGGACGATGTAGCACGCCTTATAGGCGCCTATGCAGGCAGTAACTCCCAATACAACGGTTTTCTGAGCCATATCTTGCCTTTCGTCTTGTTCAACAACTCCATTATAACGAGCTGCTGTTTATGAACGGCGCGAGATTCGCTTTGTTTTCTTATAGTTGAATAGTTTCGCTTTGTGCCTGCGCATTTTGTATTTCGTCTAGAACGCGCTTGCCATCTTCGGTTTTTCCCATGCTTCGGTCTTTAATGAGGTCATATGACGCTTGCAAATCGGGTGGAAGCCCATCGACGAAATTCAGGTATTCATGGGTGTAAGGGTGCTCAAAGCCGAGCGCATAAGAATGAAGGAATTGGCGTTTGTCGAGCCCGAGCTGCGCAGAATCGGGACCCCATGAATACAGAGGGTCGCCGACGCAACAGTGCCCGATATATTCCATGTGAACACGAATCTGGTGAGTACGCCCTGTGTAGAGCTTGCATTCCAGTAAGGTAAAACCGTTGTCCTTCCCCGCTGCTTCAAAACGTTCAAGCACGGTAAAGGTAGTAATGGCCTGACGCGAATTGCCGCGGTCGCTGACCACCATGCGCAGGCGGTCGGTGTAGCCACGCGTTATTGGTTGGTCAATCATGCCCGTATTATGGGCGATATTACCATGCACCAGTGCGAGATAGCGCCTATCTACCGTGCGCAGGCGAATCGTGTCTTGAAGCAGGTCGCCCGCTTCGTCGGTCTTGGCGCAAAGCATAAGTCCACTGGTTTCCATGTCGAGGCGGTGTACAATGCCGGGGCGGTCGCCCCCTTGAATGTGGGCAAGGTTTTCGCGACCGTATTTATACACCAAAGCATGGCACAGTGTTGAACCATAATGTCCCGGTGAAGGGTGAACGCAAAGACCAGTCTGCTTGCTAATTACCAGAAGGTGTTCGTCTTCGAAGCGAATATCTAAGGGAATGTCTTCGCCCTGCAGGGGCGGAAGTTCGCGTTCGGGCAAAGGTTCGTAAACGACCGTTTCGCCGGCTGTCAAGACATGCTTTTTTGATTGCTGGATGCCGTTGACGTAGACCAGCTGCGATTCAATGGCTTTTACGGCAGCGCTGCGGCTCGCGTAACAGTTCGTTTCGTCAAGAAAAGCATCAAGGCGCATTCCGTCGTGGATACCTTCAACCTGTATGGAATAGGACGCGGCCATTTATGCGTCCTTGCGGTTTCGCCGGCTGTCATGAATAAACGTAGCAAGCATGAAAAGCACAATGCCACAGGTAACGCCGATGTCGGCGACATTGAATACGGGAAAACTAATAAACTTCGCGTTAATGAAGTCGATGACATAGGAATAGGCCATGCGATCTATGGCATTGCCCAGGCCACCCGCAAAAACAAGGGCAAGGAAAAAGACCTGTACAAGGCTTCCTTCCTTGCGCAGGTAGGTAAAGAGCACTACCAGGATAAGGGCGCAAACCACCAGGCTAAATACGCCCAAGGCAAAGGTTGAATTTGAAAACATACCCCAGGCGGCACCGGTGTTATGTACCAAGATAAACTCAAATAGGCCACCGATGTCTTCGACAAGCACTGTGCCAGGCTGGACGCTGTTGGCCCAGATTTTAGATAGTCGGTCAATAACAAGCCACACGAAGCTTACCCCCACAAAGAGGGCAAGCTTTGCACCAAAAGGTGCACCTTGGGCTGGCTTGGCATGCTTCATTATGCTTCGGTATAGCCTAGTTCGTCCAAAACATCGCCGCAGCGTTTACATACGTCTGGGTGAGCAGGATTGCCGCCCAATTCACGATGGTTCCAGCAACGCGGGCATTTTTCATGTTCGGTTGCCTGTACCGTACAGCTTGCCTCTTCACCTTCGGCAAAACTAGCGGAAGAAACAATAAAGAGCTCTTCAAACACGCGCGTGTCATAGCGTGTGGCCACCGTATACAAATCGCTTGGCAAAACTATATGCAGTTCAGCTTCTTGGTCTTTGTTAAGGCCTGCTTCCTCAAGTGCCTTTTTCGCAATGTCGCGAATCGCCAGTGCTGCTTCGTAGTCGGCTATGAGAGCGTCAATGCCTGCTGGCAAGGCTGGGTAGAAGTCGCTTCGTTTGGGCCATCCAGCAAGCTGAACGCTTACCGGGCGACCTTCGCGATTGCGCATGGCTGGCGGATAATGCTGCCACACTTCTTCGGTCGTAAAAGAAAGAACCGGTACCAGCACACGCACGAGCACTTCAAGTACGTTCATGAGAACGGTCTGGGCGCTGCGACGACCGGGCGAATTTGGTGCGTCGGCGTAGAGGCGGTCTTTGCGTGGGTCGAGATAGATAGTCGAAACTTCACCCATAAAGTCATAGAGACAATGGAAGACCCTGTGATACTGGTAGGTATTGTATCCTGCATTGACTTCGTCAAGAACCTGGGCAAGGCGTGCCATAGCCCACTGGTCTTCAGGGAAGAGCTCATCGAAATCTTTTACGGCATCTTTTTCGTCGTCAAAGTCGTCAAGTGCACCCAAGATAAAGCGCATGGTATTACGGAACTTGCGATAGGCGTCACTGGTCCCTTTAAGAATTTCATCGCCAATAGATACGTCAACAGAATAGTCGCTCGAGAATACCCAGAGACGCAAGATATCGGCGCCGTATTGGGCAATAACGTCGGCGGGGGCGACACCGTTGCCCTTGGACTTGCTCATTTTTTCGCCGTTTTCGTCGACGGTGAAACCGCAGCACATAACATTCTTGTAGGGTGCTGTTCCATAGGCCCCCACGCCACACAAAAGCGAACTTTGGAACCAACCGCGATGCTGGTCGGAGCCTTCTAGGTACATTTCTGCTGGCCAATGAAGATGGTCTTCCTGTTCGCGGTGCTTTAACACACCCACGTGAGAAACACCGCTCTCCCACCAGACGTCAACGATATTGTCATCAGGAATGAGTTCAGTTCCGCCACAAGAAGAACAGCAGGTGCCTGCGGGTAAGTATTCAGAGGGGTCACGCGTAAACCAGGCGTCGGCGCCTTCGTTGTTGAACAGATCGATAACCGCGTCAAAGGTGGCTTCGGTTGCCACGGTTTCACCGCAGCTCTTGCATTTGAATACGGGAATAGGCACGCCCCAGTTGCGCTGGCGACTAATGCACCAGTCGGGACGGTCGGCCACCATGGCACCAATGCGATTAACCCCCCATTCGGGGATGAAGTTCACGTGGTTATGGATTTGGTCGAGTGCTTTTTCACGCAAGCCCGTTTTGTCCATGGAAACAAACCATTGGTCGGTCGCGCGGAAAATAACTGGTTCATGACAGCGCCAGCAATGTGGGTAGCTGTGCATAATATCCTTATGCCCCACCAAGGTGCCTTGTTCGCGCAGCCATTCGATAATATGCGGGTTGGCTTCGTCGGTATCCATGCCGGCAAAATGTTCGACATAGTCCATGAAACGACCGTCGTCATCAACGGGCATGAGGGTTTCAATACCATACTTTTGCCCCGTCAAATAGTCGTCAACGCCGTGACCGGGAGCGGTATGAACCACGCCTGTGCCTGCGTCCATGGTAACAAAATCGCCCAAAATAAAGCGACCTTGTACTTCATGTAGTATGGGTGTCTGATACGTTAAGCCTTCGAGGTCGGAACCCTTCATGGTGACCGCCTCGCCTGCCTCCGATATTATTTCGTAGCTTTTCCAGTCCGTATCTTCAGCAACGGCTTCAACCATGTCCTTGGCAAAAAGAAGGAAGCTATCCCCCACTTTTACAAAACAGTAATCGTAGTCAGGACCAAGCGTAACCGCGGCATTAGCAGGCAGGGTCCAGGGCGTGGTGGTCCAAATGAGTAGCCAGGCATGCTCGACGTCAACACCTGCTTGAGTAAAGACTTCAGGAACACTATCGAGCTTGAATTTTACATAGATAGAAGGCGATGTTTCGTCTCCGTATTCAATTTCGGCTTCGGCCAGGGCGGTATGACAGTGCTTACACCAATGAATGGGCTTGCGACCCCTATACACGGCCCCATCGAGATACATCTGCTTAAATACTTCGACATTGGCCGATTCGTAGCTCGGAGTATAGGTGAGGTACGGACGGTCCCAGTCGGCATTAACGCCAAGACGCTTAAAGCCGTTACGCTGAATATCAACGAACTTTTCGGCCCATTCACGGCAGAGTTCACGAATCTTTGCCTGTGACAGGGCATTCATTTTTTCGGTGCCCAGCTTTTTTTCAACTTCATGTTCAATGGGCTGACCGTGGCAGTCCCAGCCGGGGATATACGGTGTGAAATAGCCCTGCTGAGCATGGGTTTTATTGACAAAGTCCTTAAGAATCTTGTTAAAGGCATGACCAATATGTATGGGCCCATTAGCATAAGGAGGGCCGTCGTGAAGAATAAACGGTTCACCGTCCGCATTCTTTTCTAAAACCTTATGGTAAATATCTATGTCTTCCCACCAGGCAAGACGCTTTGGTTCGTTTTCCGGAAGATTGGCACGCATGTCAAAATCCGTCTTGGGAAATATCATTGTTTGCTTATAGTCGTTTGCCATGAAAATTCCTCGTAACTTTATGAATTCAATTTGTTACAAAACTAATCTATTATACTAGTCTAAACAAAAGAGAGAGATGACACATGGCCAATTTCACTATCCTCACTGACTCGAGCTGCAATTTACCAGACCAGCTTATTGATGAACTTGGTTTGGTTATTTTGCCGCTTCGTTATATGAGTGACGAAGAAGAAAACCTTGCATATAACCCGATGGAGCCCACCGATCTTAAAGCGTTTTATTCAAATATGCGTGAAGGTACCGTATACACCACGAGCCTTCCCTACCAAGATTCATCTACTGAAACGATAAGCAAGATTTTTGAAGCAGGACAAGACATTTTGTACATCGGTTTTTCAAGTGCTCTCTCTGGCACCTATGAAGCTACTGAAAACAGTCTGTTCACTTTGCTTGAAAAATATCCAGGAAGGAAAGCTTTTTCAATTGACACCTGTGCTGCTGCACTTGGACAAGGCCTTTTGGTTGTATATGCCGCAGCCTTACGAGACGCAGGTAAGGACATCGAAGAAGTTCATGCCTGGGTCCAAGATAATCGCTTGAGGATTGCGCATTGGTTTACCGTGGATGACCTCATGTATTTGTATCGCGGTGGTCGTGTTTCACGCACGAGTGCTACGGCGGCAAATATTTTATCCATCAAACCTGTGCTTCAAGTCAATAACGAAGGACGACTTATTCCGCTTGAAAAAGTGCGTGGTCGTAAACGTTCGATTCATGCCTTGTTTGAACACATGAAGGCGGGATTTGACCCCAGCCTTAGTCCGCACTATATCGGCATAAGCCATGGCGATTGCCTCGAGGACGTGGATTATCTTATCGGCCTCATTAAGGCAGATGCAAACTTTTCCGACTGCGAAATAATTGTTAATTTGCTCGACCCAGTGATTGGCGCCCATGCGGGGCCTGGCACGCTTGCGCTCTTTTACTATGCGCAATCGCGTGACTAAAGGTCTTTGTTCAAAACGGCTTAATCGAAAGATTTGATAATCGAGCGCATGGCGGAAAGCAGGCGCTCGTTTTCTTCGCGCAAGCGCACGGCAACGCAGAAGAAATTTTCGTGCGGAAGCCCTGGGGTGTCGTGTAAGTCGTCGACCAAGAAGCCTGCAAGCTGGAGGTTGGTCACTAATTCCGCAACGCTGTCCACGCCTAATTCCATATTGGGCGATGGATTGTATTCGCACAGCACAAAATTAGCTTCAGCTGGGAAGATGTTTACGCCTGGGAGCAAGCTTAAATGACATTGCATCCAGGGGATTTCGTTTTCGAGGAAATCGTGCGTTTCATCTAAGTAAATGTTTTGGGATACAAGTTGGTAGGCAAGCACTTCGCCAAACATCCCGATATCGTTGCCGGCATAGAATTGTTCGATGTGGGAAATCATTTCATGATGGGCAACCATGTAACAGATAGGTATACCTGGCATGCCATAGGTGGTCGAGGCGCTCCTAATAACAATAAGGTTCGGGTACGACTCGACAAGGCCTACGGCGCTTTCTCCCCCAATGGTCAATTCGATATTGCTTTCATCGACTATGAGCCAGTCGAGTGTTTCAAGGTATTGTTTCAATTGCGGCTTTGGGATAAGACGCGATGTCGGATAGGTCGGGTTGCCCAATACCATCCCCTTAAAGTTGCCCTGTTGGAAGGCATGGTGGGCATCGACCGGTGCAAATGAAATGGGGTTTTGCAAAGGCAGAATGCTGTGGCCCGCATTGCCAATAGCCGTTTCATACGACAAAGGACAAGGTTCACTCACGCCTACCGTCGTGTAGTCAAAGGCGCAGGCTGCATAAGTGATAAGTTGCGAAACCGACGTGCCAAGCAAAATGTTTTCAGCAGCAAGACCCAGGTAATTGCCAATTGAATGACGAAATGAACGCCCGTCGTGGTCGGGAATATAACAATGCTCGCCGTCCACCAGGGCCGTATGGATTTCCTGCACAATGGGCTTGGGTGTGCCAAGCGGGTTTGTGTGGTTGGTAAAGTCGATCCACGTTACTTCGTTGCGCATGTCATAGGGCATGGCAACGGGCTTGTCGGGCAGGACGCGTGCGGCCTCACGTAAATTCGACTGTATATTGAAAAGCGAAGCCATTACACCTCCCCGTGCTGAATGTGGCTGCGTTTAAATCTGTTAAAACGCATCAGATTCGTATAGAGAAGCATGTAAGAGCATTTGATGCGGGTTACCAATCCTAGCACAATGAACTTTTTGGGCAAGGGGGTGATAGACTATTTTTTATGGAAATCTATGCGGACAACGAAAGCTGGAACGGTCGCGCTATTCTTTTGCTCGATTTGGACGCCTTCTTTGCTTCAGTTGAGCAGCTCGACCACCCTGCTTGGCGCGGAAAACCCATTATCGTGGGTGGTTCAGCGGACAAGCGTGGTGTGGTGTCTACCTGCTCGTATGAAGCTCGTGCCTATGGTGTTCGCAGCGCCATGCCGGCCTCAACGGCTGCCAAGCTTTGCCCCGATGCTATTTGGACCCATGGCCATTATCATCGATACAGCGAAGTGTCGAAGCAGGTTATGAACATCATGCGTTCAAAGAGTCCCCTTCTGCAGCAAGTAAGTATTGACGAAGCGTTTCTTGATATTAGTCCTACCCGTTTTATTACCGAAAATCCTGTTGGAGTCGCCCAAAGCATTCAGGCAGAAGTTGCTAAGCTTGGCATAACGGCTTCCATTGGTTTGGGTGTTTCTAAGTCGGTTGCTAAGGTAGCATCTGACATGGACAAGCCTCAAGGCTTAACCGTGGTATATCCTGGTCGTGAACGCGCATTCTTGGCTCCGTTGCCCATTAAGCTTATGAGTGGCATAGGCCCGGTAGCGCAAGAGATGCTCAAGAAATACGGGATACGCACTCTTGGTGAAGTAGCTGAAGCAGATGCGCTCATTCTGGAAAAAGTATTTGGAAAGAACGCCGAAATGATGCGTGCCCGCTGTCTGGGGGCCGACACCGATCCGGTTACAACCGAAGATGAAATTAAATCGATTTCAAATGAAATGAGTTTTGCTGAAGACCTTACCGAACGCAAAGACATCGAGGCAGCTATCGTGACCGTGGCTTCCAAGGTTGCGCGCAGGTTGCGCATGAAGCATACCTTTGCGCGTGGAATTGTTCTTAAAATCAAATACGCCGACATGAAGGCAAAGACGACGACCGCAAGCCTCGACAACCCCAGCGACAGCGAACACGACTTTATTCCTCGCCTGAATGCCCTGCTCGACGAAATCTGGATTGAAGGTATGCCTCTGAGGCTGGTGGGTGCCGCTGCCATTCATTTGACCGATTTGGAAGACGGCCAACTCAGCCTGTTTAGCACCGAAGCATCCGAAGAAGAAAGCCTAAAGCGTGAACATAAAAAGCAGCTTAGCCATGCCACTGATGCTATTCGTGAGCGTTTTGGCGAAGGAGCCGTGGTACTCGGCAGCGAAATGCGAACTTTTGAAAACTTGACGGGGTCTTCGTCTAAAAACCCTGCCGACTATAAATAGTTAATCTTGGGCAACGCTAGTTAAACTTGAAAATCTTTTGCGCGAGATGATAGCCTCCCAGCGCTAAGGCACGACCCGCTGGTGTTGGGAAATTGGTGGTGAAATTAACAATATTGCCTCGTACCTTGGCATACATGTCCGGCCGCTGGCTGCGAAGGTATTCCCAGATTTCAGCACGTTTTTGTTCGTTTTCTTCCGTGGGTTCCATGCGCAAAAATACGCTGCAGATACACATCATCATCGAAAGATAGTTATACATATAGGCACGCAGCCTGTCGTCGGGAACTTCTTCTAAGTTGACTTCATCGATCATAAAACGCGTAATACGAAGTTGTTGGTCGATGCGCGAAAGCATTATTTTCTCGTTAACACTTTGGTCTTCGCGCCCAATGTAATAGTGGTATACGTCTAAATTGAAATAGCGAATGGTGTGCACATATGGCAAAGGGACATAAACAAAGATGTTGTCCACATAAAAACAGTGCTCGGGGAGTTGAACGCGCGCGTCTTTAAGAACCTTCGTGCGATAAAACACGCTATGCATGAGTAAGTATTGACTTGGCCTAAAGCGACCAATGTCTTCCCAGGTAAACAATTTGTCTGTAGGGAATACATTGGTATAGGACATTACCGTTTTTTTGCCTTCGTCGACCTTGTCGTAGATGTAATTCGCAATAACTAAGTCGCAGGGCTTTTCTTCTTGTACTTGCGTG
>CAJOJB010000017.1:15024-24790 GCA_905234635.1 uncultured Eggerthellaceae bacterium
TGGCACCCACGTCGAGCCAGTCGTCCGAGTCGACCACCTTAAAATACAGTCCGCGTGCTTCTTCGAGACCATGGTTGACGGCTCCCCCATGCCCCCTGTTCTCTTGGTCAATGGCACGCACGATACCCGGGAAGCGTTTTTCGTATGCATGGGCAATTTCAGACGTATTGTCTTTCGTTGAACCATCGTTAACGATAAGTATTTCAATATCGTCGCCACAGGAAAGGATGCTTTCGATGCACTTTTCCATATAGGCGGCCGAGTTATAGCACGGGATAGCAAAACTGATGGTTTTCATGTACCTAGCCTCCGACAAAGCCTCATCTTTTTTCTTGCGATAATACGGTATTTTAGGTAACTTATTCTAGCGGTATTTTTACTAAGAAAAGGATGGCAAAATGAGTTCATTTATCGATTCTATGTACGAACTGGCTGGCAAGGACGTAAAAACTATCGTTCTCCCCGAAGGCAGCGACCCCCGCACGCTTGAAGCTGCGGAAAAAATCCTCGAAAAGGGTTTTGCGAAGCTTATCATCTTGGGCGACGAAGCCGAAATCAATGCTTCGGGCAAAAATCTTGAAGGCGCTCGCATCGTTGATGTTGCAACGTCTGCCGACAAGCAGCGCTATGCCGACGCTTTCTTTGAACTGCGCAAGCATAAGGGAGTAACGGAAGAAGACGCTTTGGCCACGATGGACCAGGTCCTCTACTTTGGCACCATGATGGTGAAGCTCGGCGAAGCTGACGGCATGGTGGCAGGTGCCTGCCATTCAACGAGCGACGTTCTTCGTGCGGCCCTGCAAGTTCTGAAAACGGCCCCTGGCGTTAAAAATGTGAGCTCTTTCTTCCTGATGGTTCTCCCCGATGGCGAAAAGAGCGAATATGGTGAAAAGGGCATGCTCCTCTTTAGCGACTGCGGCTTGAATGTTCAGCCTTCAGCCGAAGTGCTCGCCGAAGAAGCAATCGCGTCCGCAAAAAGCTGGACAACCTTTACGGGCTCAGAAGCTCGCATTGCCATGCTTTCCCATTCAAGCTTCGGTTCTGCTGCGGCCAATGACGACCGCGACAAGGTACAGGAAGCGGTAAGGATTGCCAAGGAAGAAGCTCCTGAACTTATGATTGACGGAGAAATGCAGCTGGACACGGCACTGGTGCCGAGCATTGCGGCTTCGAAGGCCCCTGAATCTGCTGTTGCCGGTAAGGCCAATGTCCTTATCTTCCCCGACCTCGATGCGGGCAACATTGGCTACAAACTGGTGCAACGCCTGGCACGCGCTGAAGCCTATGGTCCTGTTACCCAGGGCATTGCTGCGCCGGTTAATGACCTTTCCCGTGGTTGTTCGGCAGATGACATCGTGGGCGTGGTAGCCATCACCTGCGTGCAGGCACAAAACAGCTAATATAAATTAGTTCTGCAAACTACACATCGAGCCGCTTCAGTCCTTTGATTGAAGCGGCTTTGTTTTGGACATGCGTAATGTGGTTAAGCCTTTTGCAAGGTTGAATCGATTACTTCGTCGCTTTCGGTTTCTTCGAGTTCGCCCATGAGCACGTCGATCTTTTGCTGGGCACCATCAAGTCGTCCGCGAAGATTGCGCAACAGAGCAATCCCCTGCTCGTAAGCGACAAGGCTGTCTTCGAGTTCGAGCGTGTTGCTTTCAAGGGCTGCAACGATTTCATCGAGCGAACTCATGGCCTCGCGAAATGACAGCTCTTCTAGGTTTTGAGGGATTTGTGGCATGTCGGTCATGAATCTTCCTTCCAAGATGTTAATTCTCTGTCGGCGTAGGTGCACGAATCTACCGTGCAGTTAATAAGGCCGTCGGCGACCGTAAGTTCCAGTGCTTCACCTTCGCCAACAGCAGTAATACTCGATACAAGCTTCCCCTCTTTATTCTTGGCGAGCGCATAGCCGCGGCCCAATATTGAAAGAGGTGAAAGGTCTTCGAGACGCGCTGCCTGAGTGGCAAGACGTGCATTGGGTCCTTTGATAAGTGTTTTTCCGAGATTCTTTAGACGAATAGACGATTGCTGAAGGCTATATGCATCGCGCGTAAGATTGGCTGGTATGGCACGCTGAAGCCTGTCAAAAGCGGCGTCGAGTGCGAGAGCCTGTTGGGTAATTAGTTGGTTGGGATCGCTTAACACGGGGCGCGTTGCCATGGTGTCAAGGCGGGCCAAGCTTTGTTGCAAACGCGTTTGAAGTGTGCGGTTAATATGAGCCATTTGCGCAGCAAGGGCTGCGGAAAGCTCAACTGAATTTGGTGTTACCGCTTCAGCAGCGGCCGTAGGCGTAGAAGCGCGCAAGTCGGCGACCATGTCGGCAATAGAATTGTCCGGTTCGTGTCCAATGCCCGTAACCACGGGAATAGGAAGATTGGCAATCGTACGTGCCAAGTTTTCATCGTTGAACGGCATAAGGTCTTCAAAGGAACCGCCACCGCGCACAAGGAGCACCAGTTCGGCACCTGAATTCGCCACGGTTTGAAGCGCTTGACAGAGGTACTGAGGGGCATCGCTTCCTTCAACGGGAACGCCTGCCAAAAGAATGCGAGCACTTGGATAGCGGCGTCGCATGGTTCGAAGCACGTCATGAACAGCTGCCCCGCGCGGTGAAGTTACCAGGCCAATAGCTTGCGGATAAGCGGGAATACTGCGTTTTCTGGCTGGGTCCATGAGGCCTTCAGCCTGCAATTTTTTTGCAAGGTTAGCGACTTTTTGGCGCAAGTCCCCTTCCCCGGCAAGCGAAAGCGAAAAGACGTCAAAATTCATGCGGCCTTTGGCGGCATAGAGGGTAAATCGTCCTGTCAATTGAACGAGCATACCAACGCGCAGTTCAACGCTTGCAGCCGCATAGCGGTTGTTCCACATCATGGCGGGCAGGCTTGCGCCTTCGTCTTTAACCGTAAAATAGACGGCCTTATAGCCTGCTTTATTCGACACTTCAGATACTTCGCCAATAAGCGTAACCGTGCAGGCTTCAAGGGCCCCTTTTGCAAGAGCCATGGCCTGCGAAACGCTTAAAGGCTTGTTCGTGCTTTCTTGTTCGGCCATGTACTTATAAACCTAGTTGCGCTGTCCTAAAATCCAGAGCAATTGCAGCACCGAGACTAGAGCCGCTGCAACATAGGTTAAAGCACAGGCGCGCAGGACACTAAAGGCGCCAGCACGTTCGGCTTCGGGAAGCCCAATTTCTTGCAGGTAGTTCATAGCGCGATGGCTCGCATTAAATTCGACGGGGAGCGTAATAAGATGAAACAGAACCGCAAACGCATAGAGGGCTACCGCTATCGTGATAAGCATGTTACCCGGGGCAATGGAGCCAGCGCTTACCAAAGAAATGCCAACGATAAGGAAAATCATCCATGCGTTGGACGACAGATTCACCACGGGAACTAGGGCAGTACGAATCTTCATCATGGAATAGCCTTCGGCAAACTGGCAAGCATGCCCCACTTCATGGCAGGCGGTTGCTACGGCAGTAATTGAATTGCTTCCATAGGCATGCGGATCGATGGTAATTGAATTGGAACGCGGATCGAAATAGTCCTGTCCACTTTTGCCCTGAGAAACGGGAACATTTGAAATACCAAAGCGCGAAAGCATACTGTTTGCGGCAGCAGCGCCCGTGAGACCCGTGCTCGTAGCTACATGCTGGTACTTGTTAATTTGCCTATTTACGTAAGCTTGGGCGCCCGCACCAATAATGGTCGAGACAATAATCAATAAGAGATATCCACTTGACATATTGAGCCTTTCTTTGCGTTGTTTTCGGCACTATTATAAAGAATTAAGGGTACGCACAAGCCTGTTTCAAATCTTATTGCCTATTTGTAACCGTAAGGACACCATTTTCAATATGAAGTTCAAGCTTGCCTTCCATAAAGGCAAGGAGGTCCTTCCCCACAATTTCAAAACGCCAGCCTTTTAGCACATCGCAGTCGGTATAGCCTCGGGCTACGCCGGTTAAGTCGCTCATGGAAACGAGGGCTTGAAAGGCAATATCGTTTTCTTTGGCCCGCAGGCGGGCAATGGTAGAAAGTGCGTCAACTTCTACGTCGACATTGGCTTCATTGCGCCCTTTTGAAGGAAGAATTGGCCATGTTTCCTGTGGTTTATTAAGACCTGTTTTAATTGCTTCAAGCACAGCCCGCGCATCGCTCGTATTAAGCTTTTCAGAAATACCCCGCACCATAAAGAGCTGGTCAATGCTTTGCGGTTCGCGACGACATGACTCAACAATTTGTTCGTCGCTAATAAGCCATTTGCGTGGAACGTTTCTTTGCATGGCTGCTTCTTCGCGCCAGGCTGCCACTTCACGCGCTGCACTTAATTGCTTGCGTGAAAGTTGGTTAACACGCTTCAGTTTGCGATAACGTTCTTGGGGGTTATTTTTATAGCGTTCTTCTTCGGCCAAGGCGGCAAAGTCGGCGTCGAGCCAGCTGAGACGCCCAAGTTTTTCGAGCTTGGCATACATTTTGCGATAGAGTTTTGGCAGGTAAATAACATCGTCGGCCGCGTATGCCAATTGCGATTTCGAAAGTGGACGTCGTGTCCAGTCGGTAAACGAGTCTCCCTTTTTCAAGGTGACACCGCAAACCGACGAAACAAGGGAACCATAGCCTATTTGGAGGGTATGACCTAAAAGAGCTGCGGCAATTTGCGTGTCAAACAGAGGTGTGGGAATACAGCCCAGTTCATGATAGATAATTTCAATATCCTGGCTCCCGGCATGAAAGAGCTTCGTAATGCCTGGGTCGAGAAGTAATTCCGTCAGAGTATCGAGTGGCCCGACCGTCAGGGGGTCGACAATGACGTCTTCTTCTTCGGTTGCCATTTGCAGCAAACAGAGCTGGGGAAAGTAGGTTTTTTCGCGCAGGAATTCTGTGTCGATGGCGAGTATTTCAGATTGTTTGGCGCGCTCTATGAATTCAAGCAGCTCGTTTTGGGTACTTATATACACGTTTTGTCCTTGCGGCGGTTCTGTTTTGTCTATAGACTATGATACCAATTGAAAGGTTGCCATGAAACTGCTCGTTTTAAATAATAGTTCTGCTGGTCCTGGCGACGGGGGTATCTACGACTTTATCCGTCTTTTTACCCAGGCAGGCGACGAAGTGGTAATACGTACAGTCGACGAAAACATGTCTTTCGATGTTGCGCTTGCCGATGCATCGCGCTTTGACCGCGTGGTGGTAAGTGGCGGCGACGGGACGGTTGCCCATGTTTGTTATGCCCTCCGATACACAGGCACGCCAGTCATGGTTTTTCCTTCGGGAACGGCAAATCTTATTGCGCAAAACATTATGCATCCAGTTGAACTCCCTGCCCTCGCCCGCTTGGTACGGGAAGGCTCTTGCATGGATTTCGACATGGGAGAATTCGATTTCGGCCAAGAGCGCATAGGCTTTATGATGATGGCTGGTTGCGGTTTTGATGCAGACATCATGTCGACCGCCACCGTTTTTAAAGACCGTCTTGGTCCTGTGGCCTATCTTCGGGCGGCCTTTGAACACGCCACTCCGACGGTGGCAAAAATTAGACTTAACGTTGACGGCGAAGAACATGAAACTGAAGGCGTTGGCGTGGTGGCCATGAATTTTTCAAAGGTTCAATTCGACGTGAGCTTTGGCCTAGCTAATCTACCTGCCGATGGCTTACTGGATGTATGCGTTCTTGCTACCCAAAATGCCTGGGAGCTCATTCCTTCCTTGTTGGGGGCGACCATAGACCGCAGCGGTAAGGCGCTTGAGCAAAGCGATGCGCTCAGGTATTACCGCG
Source organism: uncultured Eggerthellaceae bacterium (assembly GCA_905234635.1). Taxonomy (GTDB): domain Bacteria; phylum Actinomycetota; class Coriobacteriia; order Coriobacteriales; family Eggerthellaceae; genus CACXMZ01. The sequence continues at coordinate 20,806 of CAJOJB010000017.1, forward strand.
GGCGTGAAATTCGCGTGAGCACCAATCCTCCACTTTCCGTTGAATACGACGGTGAAGCAACCGAGTATAGATCGCCGTTTACTTTGCGTGTGTTGCCAAGTGCCACAAAACTTATTGTGACCGATGCCTGTATAGAAGAGTTTTCGGTTTAGTCTTCGACCTGTTCGTCGTCGCCATAAATGCGGTCGCGGATATCCATTGCCTTTTTGCTGTAACGCATTTGAATGAGTTCAAGAATAAAAGCAAATACGATGGCGAAATACACCATGAGTTTTTCAAGATGCATGTCGAGCACTTCGATGCCCGATGTAATGCCCGTGCCATCGAAGACAAGCAGAACGCCAATGGCAACAATAAAGACCAGGGCAAGTATCTTCATTTCGACATGATGGTTGATGAAGTCAGAAATTTGGTCGATAAATATCATCATCATCATGACGGCAATCATCACAGCAAGAATCATGATAATAAGATGGTTGGCCAGACCAACCGCCGTAATGACCGAGTCGATTGAAAAGACCAGGTCCATAACCATAATAGTGGCAATAGCTTGTCCAAGACCAATACGATGGCTCGGCTGCTCTTCGGTTTCGTCACTTGCTGGTAGGTCTACTTCAACATGCTTAAACATATCGAGCAGTTCGCTTATTCCCTTAAAAATTAAATAGGCACCGCCCAAAAACAGGACGATGTCGCGCACGGAAAAGCCATGATTGTAGAAGCCAAGGTTAATGCTGAAAACAGGCACCACCATATGTACGAGCCACGATGCAAAGCATAAAAACAAAACACGCATGAGCATGGCACCTGCCAGACCCAATTTGCGGCCAATATGCTGCTTGTTTTCAGGAAGCCGGTCGGTCGTAATGGCAATAAAGACGATATTGTCTACCCCGAGTACGATTTCAAGGAAAATGAGCGTGACGAGGCTTATCCAAGCTTCAGGCGTTGTAAAAATGGAAAAATCAATCACGATATCTACTAGCCCACCAATCGTGCGCCCACATAGAATGAATTTTCGGGCAGACCAGTGACGCTATATACTTCATCGAGCGGGCACGCTGAAACCGTCCAGCTATACGTCTGTTCGTTGATGGTAATCGTGCCGCTTTGATAGGTGTTTCCCGACTGGTCTACCCCTGCTTCGCCAAAGGTGGAATCGGTCCATCCCTGGTTGGCGATAGCCTTGGTAATGGCATCTTCGATGCTTGCAGATTCTAAATCGGCATATTTTACTTTTATGTCGGTACCTTCAGCCAGCGATGCGCTAAAGTGCCAGCTGCTGGAAAGATAATGAGCTGCTTCAAGCACCCCGGCACGACGAAGCGACTTCTTAAAGAGGTTTTCGGCAACTTCGCGGTCCATGTCGGCAGGCACCTTGACTAAATCAAGTGTGTATTCGTCGACTTCTTCAGCGTCGTCATAGAGTTCATTGACATCAATGATTGAATATTGGGATTCAGAAAAACTGGCGCGGATACTTTCCGTGTCGCTTCCAACATAGTTATTGAGCAAAGGCAATTCAAGGCCAGGCCCCGTTTTAATAGCTTCTGCAATGCTTTCGGCATATCGAGAAGGCGCGTTGGCAATGGTGTCGTAGGCGCGCATGCCAAATATGGCCGCAACGATAAGGCCAGCCAAGCCAAGCAGGGCAATAATGAGCTTAACCTGGGTTGGCATGTGCAAGCCCTGGCGTAAGGCAGGTGCATCCATATAATGCGTGGCACCTGGTTGCGCGAAACCAGAATCTATGTTTGCTTCGTTGTCCACATATGCTCCTTTAAGTTCGCGGTATAGTATACCTTAAGCAAATTGATGCATTCTGTTTGCCCCATGCAATTTCGCATTGTTTGATAGGTGCGCTATGAGTCAAAAAATAATTTCTGCACACGACATTACCGAAGCCGTTGAAGCACTTTGCGTTTCGGCAGCTTTCGATTTGCCCGAAGACGTTCAGGCCTGTCTTGATGCTGCCCAGCAAAAAGAGTGTTCTGATCTTGGGCGTTGGGCATTTGACAAAATGGCGGCCAATAGAGTCATAGCGCACGAAGAACGCATGCCTTTGTGCCAAGATACGGGTCTGGCCCTTATTTTTGTTGATTTAGGCCAGGATGTGCAGGTGGTAGATGGCACCCTCGAAGAAGCTGTGCAAAGCGGCGTGGCCCGTGCCTATGAAGGCGCCTATCTTCGTAAGTCGGTCGTAGATGATCCCCTGTTTGACCGGGTAAATACGCAGGACAATACGCCTGCCATTATCCATTACCGTGTGGTAGCTGGCAACGAGCTCAAGATTTGCGTTATGCCCAAAGGTGGTGGGTCTGAAAACATGAGCGCCCTTGCCATGCTTAAGCCTGCTCAGGGCATAGAAGCGGTCAAAGATTTTGTGTATAACACTGTGGTGAACGCCGGTGGTAACCCCTGCCCACCCACTATTGTTGGAGTTGGCATTGGGGGCAATGCAGAATACGCACTCGAGCTGTCCAAAAAAGCCCTCGGACGCCCTTTGGGGCAGTCGCACGCCGACGAGCGCTACGCCAAGCTTGAACAAGAATTGCTTGAGCGTATTAATGCTTCGGGGGTGGGGCCGCAGGGCTTTGGGGGAAACACAACCGCCCTTGCGGTGCATATCGAATACTTCCCCACGCATATTGCCATGCTTCCTGTTGGGGTAAGCCTTAACTGCCATGTAGCGCGTCATAAGCAGGTGGTCTTGTGAATAAGATAATTCGACTTTGTGAACCATATTCGTCTGAGGCGATTTCAGACCTTCGAATGGGTGATATGGTCGAAATCACGGGAACTATCTATACTGCGCGCGACGCGGCGCATAAGCGCCTTATAGAGGCTCTTCTTGCAGGCAGGAACCTTCCTTTTACCTTGGAAGGAAGCATTATCTATTACGCCGGCCCGAGTCCTGCGAAACCAGGTAAGGCCATTGGTTCGTGTGGACCAACCACGTCGGGGCGCATGGATGCCTATACTCCTGCCCTGCTTGAAGCTGGTTTGATAGGCATGGTAGGCAAAGGTCCTCGTTCACCTGAAGTAATTGAAGCTCTGAAGAAGCATGGAGCGGTTTATTTCGCCGCCGTTGGAGGTGCGGCTGCCTTGACGGCGCAAAGCATTGTTGAAGCTGAAATAGTTGCCTATGAGGACCTGGGACCTGAAGCGATCCGTCGACTTAAGGTGGTCAATTATCCTTGTATGGTTGCCATCGACTCTTCGGGCCACAACATCTACGAAGAAGGCCCGCGGCGTTTCGCACAATAGTCAAAGTCGCTTACCACGTACGCATTGCCGTCCCATGTTTGTGAATCTTTACCATAGCTAGCTACTTGCTACCGGCAAAAGCCATCACGGTCCCCGCCAATAAAGTACAAGCGAATTGGCCCAGGTTGCACGCCATGGCAAGGGCGCCCATGTGCTTTCCAGAAGTTTCATGGGTCGACCGTGCGGCAACAAGAGCCATAAGAAGCGGCGTGACGCAACCCACGCCTAGGCCAATAAATACAGCGCCTGCAAGAACTACCCAAATACCCGGGGCAACAGACATAAGCACGCAGCCCAATACCATCGAAATAAAACAGCTGCATACCATGAACGAATGAGGAACTTGAACTTGCAAGCGTGGGCTTGCAAGCGAACCGATGATATTAGCAATGCCAAAACCACCAAGAAACAGCCCTGAAACAAGTGAGCTTTCCCCAAAGACGGTAATTAGATAAGGCATTTTTGAGGGCACAAGATATGACATGGTCTGAGAAAGGAACGCAGCCACGAAGCAGGCAATTACTACGAAGCCTACGGCTTTTAACACGCCCTTTGAATTAGTGGCGTTTAGAGCAGCGGAGGCCTGCGCCATTTCGCCTGCAGGGCTTTCCGAAATGTTCATGGCGTTCAACGTTTCTGCAGTAGCGGAAGACTGCCCTGCTTCACGTATAAAGAGCGCCGCGAGCACGAGCAAGACAAAACCGACTAAATAAACCAA
>CAJOJB010000018.1:0-9103 GCA_905234635.1 uncultured Eggerthellaceae bacterium
GAAATAGCTTGGCTTGGCTTCAAGATTGTCTACGACGAACCTGCTGCCTTGGCCAATACGGGGCTGGGCAGTATGGCAAAGTTTGGCGATGTGGGTTCGGCCGACGCACAAGATGCCGTCTTTTTCTGTAACGACTCCAAAGAAATCGTGAGTGCGCGCGAACCTTCGCCCCGCGACGTCTTCCAAATGAAGGACGCAACCCGCGGGCCCAGCATGCATGTCGATCAATTCCCTGGCCTTACTTGGACGAGTGTTGCCTTATTCGAGTCGCCTGCAGTGTGGCTTTTGGGCGCGTCGGACATAGCTATGGAAGTGGCTAAGCTTGCGCGCCATGTGGATTTCGACGTGTTTGTTGTTGACGAAGATCCCACGTTTTTAACCGAAGAACGTTTTCCCAACTGTGGGCGCGTGCTTCTGGAAAACTATGATGATATCGCCGAAATCCGTGCGCGTCGGGGCGACTATGCCTGCGTGCTTACCATTGGGCACGTGCGCGACGCCGAAGCCTGCCTGTGGGCTAGCAAGCAGAGCATGCACTTCATTGGCATGCTGGGTAGTGCGGGCAAAAACGAAGGGGTTGCCGCACGCTGTTTTGAAGCGGGTATGACCAACGAACAGTGGGATGCCATCAAGCGTCCCATCGGTTTGGACTTTGGGGCGAAGACGCCCGCCGAATTAGCCATAGCAATTGTTGGCGAATTAGTAGATGTGCGCTATAAACAACGTTATAGTGAGCAAGAACGTGCAAGACACGATGCAGACCTCGGAAGGGAATAGGAGAAACACTATGTCAGACCCAGTAGTAAAGCGAGTACTTATTTCAGTTACCGACAAGACAGGCGTGGTTGAATTTGCTCGTGCCCTATCTGAAGAATTTGGCGCCACCATTATTTCTACGGGTGGCACGGCACGTGCTATTGCCGAAGCTGGCGTGGCGGTGACCCCCATTGAAGACGTAACGGGTTTCCCCGAAATGATGAATGGCCGCGTGAAGACGCTGCACCCTAAGGTGCACGGTGGCTTGCTTGCCAGGCGTGACGTGCCCGAACACATGCAGCAGGCAGCCGACATGGGTATCGAAATGATAGACATGGTAGTGGTAAACCTCTATGCCTTTGAAAAGACCGTTGAGTCGGGGGCCGACTTTGCCACGTGCATCGAAAATATCGACATCGGTGGTCCTTCCATGCTGCGTTCTTCCGCAAAGAATTTCGAAAGCGTGGCCGTGGTTACCGACCCTGCGAGCTACGACACCATTCTGGAAGAAATGCGTGCCAACGACGGCGCCACCACGCGTGAAACGCGTCAGAAGCTGGCCCTGCGCGTGTTCCAGACCACGGGTGCCTACGACACGGCCATCGCACAATGGATGGAACAGCAGATCTAGAGGCTGCAAGTAGCTAGAAGCACCGAACAGAAGGCAGTTTTAGGAACAAGCATGGCAATAAAGCGACCTGAAGGAACCAAGGATCTTCTCCCTGCTGAAGCACAGTTTTGGGCACATTTCCGCAGCACCGCATTCGAACTGTTTGCGCGCTATGGCTATGTGCCCCTGGAAACGCCGGTCTTTGAAAAGACCGAGTTGTTCGTGCGCGGCATTGGCGAAGCGACCGATGTCGTGGGCAAGGAAATGTACAACGCCATTTCGGGTGGCAACCTGGCGAAGCTGGTTGCGGGTGAACATGTCCGCAGTGACTCACGTTTTTCCCTGCGCCCTGAAGGTACGGCTGGCGTGGTACGGGCTATTGCGCAAAACGGCATGCTGCAAGAAGGCGGTGCGCCAGTTAAGGTTGCTTATGCGGGCCCCATGTTTCGCGCCGAACGCCCCCAAAATGGTAGGCAGCGCCAGTTTAATCAGGTAGGCATTGAGTGCCTGGGAACAGACGACCCCAGCGTGGACGCCGAAGGCATTATTATGCTCGTGCGCTTTTTCGAAGCCATCGGCATCCCGCAGGACAAGATGACCTTGCTCATTAATACCTTGGGCGACGAAAGCTGCCGTCCTGCGTTCCGCGAAGCCTTGAAGCAATACATCGTGGACCACAGCGCGGAATTGTGCGAAGACTGCCAACGCCGCGCTACCACTAACCCTCTGCGCGCCCTCGACTGCAAGGAAGAAGCGTGCAGGCGCGTGATGGCAGGCGCACCGCGTATTGAAGACTTCCTCTGCGAAAGCTGCAAAGAACATTATGCCCAGGTCAAAGCCTATTTAGACGGTGCAGGTATTAGCTACGTGGAAGACCAGACGCTCGTGCGTGGCTTGGACTACTATACGCGTACGGTCTTTGAGGTCCAGGTAAGCGTAGGCATGGACAACAACCAAAATGCCATTGGTGGCGGTGGGCGCTATGACAAGCTCATGGCCGAAATTGGTGGGGCAGACACCCCCGGTTTTGGCTTTGCCTTGGGCTATGAGCGCTGCCGCATTGTTCTGGAAGCTTTGGGTATGCAGATGCCAGAGCCTGCCGCACCTGCCCTCTATATTGCGTGTGTAGATGCGTCGGAGCGCGCCCTTGCGTTCCAGCTTGCGCAGCAGTGCCGCGATGCTGGTATCTCTTGTGAATTCGACCACCAAGGTCGCAGCTTAAAAGCCCAGTTCAAGCAGGCCGACAAACTCGGCGCTTCCCAGGTGGCCATACTTGGGCCCGACGAAGTTGCAGCTGGTATTGCAAAAGTGCGCGACATGGAAAGCCACGAAGAACGCGAAATCCCCTTAAACGGCTTCGTTTCTTTGATTTAAAGGACAGGTAGGGACTCCTTTTTAAAAATAAAAGACGGAACGCGGTAATTACTCGTATAAGGTACGTATAGACAATCGAGGTAATGAATGAGGGACCAGCTGTGGACGAGCAAAGGCTCGAACATATTCTTGAAATGCACATGAAGCAGGACTTTTCGGATGGCACGGAAGCGTTCCGCGATGAATTGCTTGCGCGCTGTCTTCAGGCTCTTTCCGTTCGGGACGACGCAGCGCGCGAAGAAGAGGGCGACGACATTGACGAAGAGGACCTTGAACTGCTTGCTGCGGCCGGCATTATTCTTCCACCGCTCGATGAAACTACCAGATAGACTCGCATTTTTGTAAAAACAACAGTTCCGTTCCAATCAAAAAACCCCTACCGTTAAAAGCTTTTGTTTTGTATCATTGGAACAGTAGTTTTTACGTGTAAGGGCCTGTTACGAACGTACATCATCAACATCACAGTCATTTGCCAGCCTCGATGGGTCATATTCGTTCGCCAGAACAGGAATTCGAGCGCCTTTATTTGGACAGCTATGGCATGGTTTATGGCTACGTGCGTGCCCGCATGGGAACCGACGCGGAAGCGGAAGACGTTGTGGCAGAAGCCTACCTTAAAGCAGCGCGTGCCTTCGATTCTTTCGACCCCGAACGTGCCAAGTTTGGAACCTGGGTTACCACCATCGCAAAAAACTGCATGTCAAGTTATTACCGCAAGGAGCATCCTTCCTATGATTTGGGTGACGTGCCTGAATCGGTCGTTGCTGTCGAAGGCGACCAGGACCATGTGGACGATGCTCTGCTCGTACGGCAATTGCTTACCTGCCTCAACGAAGAAGAACGCGAAATAATTGCCTTGAAATACCGCGATGGCCTGCGCAACGTCGATATTGCCGAAAGCTTGAATATGAATGCATCGACCGTGTCGACTAAGCTCGCTGCTGCGCTTACCAAGATGCGCACCATGCTCAGGAAGGATGTATAAGATGGCGGAAGCGCAAGCTAGTATTTTTAATAAAACGGCTACAGAAAAGCTGCGTAGCCCCGACGACTTGGACAAGTATGTTCGCGTTACCAATCCCAGCGTATGGCTGGTGCTTGCTGCGTGCATAGCCATGCTCATAGGCTTGCTTGCCTGGGGTATTTTTGGCGCGGTTACCACCAGCGTGGCCACAACAGGAACCTGCGTGGAAAGCCAGGCGGTTTGCTTCCTTTCCGCCGACGACACGGCAAAGGTACACGTGGGGGACATTGCTGTGGTGGGTGGTCATCGCATGAAAGTGTCGTCCGTTTCTTCCGTTCCACTTTCACGCAACGAAGCCGCTTCGGTTCTTAAGAGCGACTACTTAGTGAGCACCCTTGTTCAAGAAGACTGGGCCTACCAAATTAATTTCGAAGGCGACACGTCTGAACTTTCAGAAGGGGTTCCCCTGGTTGTAAACATTACGACTGAACGCGTTGCACCCATCACGCTCATTCTGGGGGGCAACAATTGATTAATGGCACTAACATGCACGTACGCCCTGAAGTAGGAAAGGGCGGTTTTTTCTTATATGCCTAATGGTGTAGTGAAAGTTCCCCAGGTCATGCAAATGGAGGCGCTGGAATGTGGCGCCGCCTGCCTCACCATGATCTTGGCCTATTACGGGCGCTGGGTTCCGCTTGAACAAGTGCGTGCCGACTGCGGTGTTTCGCGCGATGGTTCCAAGGCGTCCAATATTTTGAAAGCAGCGCGCAGTTACGGGCTTGCAGCCAAAGGGATGACTTTTTCTACAAACGCCATCCGCAAAAAGGGCACCTTTCCCTGCATTATTTTTTGGAACTTTAATCACTTCGTGGTTCTTGATGGATTCAAGGGAAAGTACGCCTACATAAACGATCCGGCGCGTGGGCAAGTCCGCGTGACCATGGAAGAATTCGAGCAAAGCTTTACGGGCGTTGCCCTTATGTTCGAAAAGACCGAAGCCTTTGAAGAAGGGGGAGTCAAGCCCGACCCTATCGCGTTTGCGCGCAGACGTATCGAAGGCCTTGGCGGTCCTTTGGCCTTCGTCATGCTTTCGGCGGCCATCGTTTCCCTCGTGACAATTTTGAATACGTCACTGGGGAAGGTTTTTATGGATCACATCCTTACAAAGGAAGACCCTGAATGGCTTCCGCCCTTTTTGGCCATCATGCTGGTCCTTGCCTTAATAATGGGTGTGGTTTCGATTATGAATGCGGTCTATTTGGTGCGCATTCAGGGCAAGATTGCTGTGGTTTCGTCTTCGCGCTTCATGCGCCATTTGCTGCACCTGCCCATGGGTTTTTATGCTCAGCGTATGGTGGGCGACCTTCAACAGCGCCAGTCGACCAATGAAGTCATCGCCTTTGCATTGGTGGGGCAGCTTGCACCTGTGCTCATTAATATGGTTATGCTCGTGCTGTATTTGGTTATTATGCTTAACTACAGCGTGGTACTTACCATTGTGGGTTTGTTAACCGTGGTGATAAATGCTCTTCTTGCCCGCTATATTTCGAAGAAGCGCATTAATATTGCACGTGCTGGTGCCGCCAATGCAGGTAAGCTCTATGCAACCACTGTTGGCGGTATCGAAATGATAGACACCATCAAAGCAGCTGGTGCAGAAAATGGTTATTTCGGTCGTTGGGCGGGTTACCAGGCTTCGGTTAATGAAGCGCAGGCGAATACGACAAGCCTGAATACCTACCTTGGCGCGCTGCCCGCCTTCCTTACTCAGCTCGCTAATATCATTGTGCTGGTCTTGGGTATTTTCCTTATTGTTCAGGGGAACTTTACGCCTGGCGCCCTGCTTTCATTCACGGGCTTTCTTGCCGCATTCATGAACCCCATGAACCAGATGATTAATCTGGGTCAGACTATCCAAGAAATGCAGACGCAAATGGAACGTGTGGAAGATGTTATGCGCTACCCCGTGGACGTTCCCGAAGACCACAAAGAAGCGGGCGAGATTGCAGACTTTGAGGGAGAAAAACTAGGTGGCCAGCTGGACTTGGAAAATGTTACCTTTGGCTATTCACCCTTGGAGCCACCGCTTATCAAAGACTTTAGTCTTCATTTGGAACCAGGACAATGGGTTGCCTTGGTGGGTGGTTCTGGTTGTGGCAAGAGCACCATAGCCAAACTGGTCAGTGGCTTGTATGAACCATGGGAAGGCGAAGTTAAGTTCGACGACATTCCTATTAAAAAAATACCGCGTGCTGTTTTGCGCGGTTCGCTGGCGGTGGTCGACCAAGACATTGTTATTTTCGACGACACCGTTTCGAACAACGTTATGTTGTGGGACAAGTCCATTGAAGACTACGAGGTTATTTTGGCTTGCCGCGACGCGGGTATCCACGATGTTATAGCCCAGCGTGAAGGTGGTTATTCGAGCACCGTGTTGCCCGGTGGACGCAACTTTAGCGGGGGGCAGCTCCAGCGCCTGGAAATTGCGCGCGTCCTTGCCCAGGACCCGACGGTCATCATTTTGGACGAAGCCACGAGCGCGCTTGACGCCCAGACCGAAGCCGAAATTATTGCACGCATTCGCGACCGTGCCATTACCTGTATTGTGGTGGCGCATCGTTTGTCCACCATTCGTGACTGCGACGAAATCATCGTGCTTGAAGACGGCGCAGTTGTTGAACGTGGGACTCATAGTGAACTGCTTGAAAAAAATGGCGCTTACGCCGAATTGGTGAGGAACGACTAGTTTGGGCTGGATGGAATCACAGATTGAGACGCGGGAACGGCTAGATGCGCAGCTTACCGAGCGCGCCTATGCTGAACTTGCGGCAAGTGTGTACGAGTCGAATCGTGCGCCTGCATTTACGGTCGATGACATCGAACAAGCCGACGGTGCTATTAAAACCTGTCTTAAGCACTGTTGCGTTGAAGCGGGTGCGGTACCGGCGGGCGACCTGAGCATAGAAGAACGCATAGAGTGCCTGTGCCGTCCTTCGGGAACCATGCACCGCGACGTAACCTTAGACAATGGCTGGCATACGCGGGCATTTGGCGCCATGCTGGGCAAGCTTGAAACGGGGGAGGCCATTGCGCTTCTGCCTCGAGGTGTGCGCGGATACTATTACCTTGAACCTGGCACGGGCCGCAAGGTTAAAGTCACCGACGAAGTTACCAAGCATATCAGCGATGAGGCGGTATTGTTCTATCGGCCTTTGCCTGCGAAAGCTTTGGGCATCGCCGACCTGGTCCGCTTCATCTTTAGTATTTTCGACCGCAACGACTATTTGCTTGTGTTTGCTGCTGCCATAGCCATGATGGTTATTGGTTTGGTGCCCGCATGGGCCAATCAGATAGCCTTTGGTACGGTGGTTCCGAGTGGTCATGTTGGGCTTGTGCTGCCTGTGGGTGTGCTGCTGCTTGGTGTGGCTATTTCGACCGCGCTCATTGGTGCAACACGTGCCCTTATTATGAGTCGTATTGCCATTAAACTTGACGTGATAACCCAGGCAGCTACGTTTTCGCGTTTGCTGGCTCTGCCTTCGAGCTTCTTTAAGCAGTATTCTTCGGGTAATTTGGGCAACCGTGTGTCCACCGTTACCGTGCTTGCCCAGGAACTTGCTTCGGTTCTGTTGGGCAGTGGTCTGACGGCTCTACTTTCTTTGGTATACGTGGTCCAGATTGGCATTTTTGCGCCTGCGTTGGCTGTTCCTGCTCTGGTGATTTTGCTCCTCCAAGGTGGCTTAACCGTGGTGGCGGCCCTGCTCATGAAGAACTACGAGCAAGCAAGCATGAAAGCAAATGCAGCCCTTTCTGGTACTGTCACCGCTCTTCTTAACGGTATTCAAAAGATTAAACTTGCGGGTGCTGAAGATCGTGCCTTCGCCCGTTGGGCCCGTGGCTATTCCGAATATGCACGCACCACCTATAACCGCCCGGCGCTTCTGCTTGCCCTTCCGGCTATCGTGGCCTTGGTGGGCTTGCTCGGCAATATTGTTTTGTACTATCTGGCGGGAACGACGAACGTTTCGGTTGCAAACTACATGGCCTTTACTGTTGCGTATGGCCAGGCATCGGGTGCCATTGCAGCGCTCGCCGCTATTGCTGGGCAGCTGGCGCAGATTGAGCCCATGCTTGAAATGATTGCTCCAATTATGGAAGCAACACCAGAAACGGCAGAAGACAAACCTGTAGTGGCATCGCTTTCGGGTGCCATTGACCTTTCTGGTGTGTGGTTTAGCTACGGAGAAAATAGCCCTGCCGTGGTGAAGGATCTTTCCTTTAAGGTGAATCCAGGTGAATATGTGGCCTTGGTGGGAAAGAGCGGCTGCGGCAAGTCCACCATCATGCGCTTACTTCTTGGGTTCGAAACGCCCGACCGTGGTACTATCTTCTATGGGCCACATGACGTGCAAAAGGTCGACCTGCGCAGCCTGCGTCAGCATATTGGCGTGGTCATGCAGGACGGTAAACTTTTCATGGGTGACCTTGCCAGCAACATTACTATTTCCACGCCCCAGGCAACGATTGACGACGCGTGGGAAGCAGCTGAAATTGCTGGCATCGCGGAAGACATTCGCAAGATGCCCATGGGTATGCACACCTTTGTGACCGAAGGCGGCGGTGGTGTTTCGGGTGGTCAGCGGCAGCGTTTGATGATAGCGCGTGCCGTCTGTGGCAAACGCAAGATTCTCATGCTTGACGAAGCCACGAGCGCCCTTGACAATAAGACGCAAAAGCATGTCTCGGATTCGCTCGATGCACTTCAGTGCACGCGCGTGGTAGTGGCACATCGCTTGAGCACCGTGCGTCACTGCGACCGTATTATGGTGGTGGACGGAGGGCGCATTGCTGAAGAAGGAACGTACGACGAACTAATCGCAAAGAATGGTATCTTTGCTGAACTAGTGGAACGTCAGCGCTTGGACAAGGACGATTAGTCGCCGGCAGTTTGAAAGATTGGACAAGACTTTCGGTAGGAAAGGGTAGATATGGAAATCAAGACAACGGTTGAAGGGACTCAGGCAACACTCGAAGCTGAAGGAAAGCTGACGGTTAATACGTCACCCGACCTCACCGCTGCCGTTGAAGCGCTTCCCGAAGAAGTATGTGACGTGAATATCGACCTTTCGAAACTGGACTATATTGCGTCTGCTGGGTTGCGTGTATTTGTGGCAACAGAAAAGCTTGCTTCAGCGCGCGGCGGTGCGCTCCATTTGCTCCATCCCGTTGACGACGTTATGGAAGTCCTTGAAATGACGGGGCTTGCTGATGTGTTTGACATCGTTCGCTAGAATGACAAATGCTTAGGCAATGTAATGCGGGGCGGAGCCATGAACTATGAAGAATACCTTGCCCATGACGCGACCTTAACCGACGAGCTCATCCTGGTTGACGGG